>CAMAHK010000003.1 GCA_945834475.1 uncultured Verrucomicrobiota bacterium | reverse complement strand
TTGATGCCGATCCGGCCTGTACGCTGGCGATTCTCTACAATCCCGAGACCATGCCACCCGATCTCCTGAAGGCGCACCAGCATCTTGATGCGCTTGTGGACAAGGCTTACGGTAAGAAGTTCGCGAACGACGCCGAGCGCGTCGCCCACCTCTTCGACCTTTACGCGGCGGCGGTGAAAGGGTGAGGTGCAGGAAATGAAGGCTGTGCTGTCCTTGTTGCTATTGGTGTCGGCCCTTGTTGTCCGAGGTACCGAAGAGGGCGTTCTCCGCTTCTGGTGGAATCGCGGCGATGCGGAAGACGGCCAGATTAATGGAATCGCCGATCGTGAGAACTTCTTTCCGATGCTGCTCGACATCCGGCAGTTTGTCACGGCGTGGTCGGGAGGCGGTGTTTCGTTTCGGCTGCGCGGCAATGGCGCTGTCAACGTGGCGTGGACGGCGATGTCCCGTTCGGACGTGTGGGCACTCTATCGGAGTGACGAGGTGCTGGCAGGAGAGTCGTTTGCCACGCCTCTCGATTCCGCGCCCGTCGTCCAGATCACGCCTGCGGGGATAGACATCCCGAGCGGCGTCCTGTCGCGAATCCGTTCGGGAGAGGATGTCGTTCTCGCGTGTGAGGTGTGTCCCGGGGCTCGGGCGGGCATCGTTCAGTTCGAGGCGGTTGCTGGAAAAGACGTGCTGTTTCGGTTTCCCATGGGATGCCATGCGAGCGATGTCACCGACATGTATCATTGGATCAACCTTCGCCATTTGAGTGGGCAGGCCGAGGCCGTTCCGACGATGCCGCGTCCGCCGTCCAATGCGGACTGGAGCGACGATTTGCCGCATGTCTTCTTCGTGCACGGGGCGAATGTCGACGAGGCGGCTTCCCGCGTCTGGTGTGAGAAGATGTTCAAGCGACTCTACCTGTCGGGGGCCAAGATGCGGTTTCATGGCGTCAGCTGGCGGTCGCAGGTCGCGAGCTCCTCCGACTATCATCTGAACGCCTCCAATTCCTTTGAGGTCGCGTCTCATCTGGCTTCGAGCGTCAACGCCTTTTCGGGACGGAAGGTTGTGATCGCCCACAGTCTGGGGACGATGCTGACGGCGAACGCGATCCAGTTCTTCGGCATGCAGGTCGACAAGGTGATCTTCCTCAATTCGGCGATACCCTCCGAGGCGATCGATGCAGGCCAGTTCTCGGTTGAGACGACGAATCCGCTCGTCCACGATGCCTGGCGCGAGTATCCGACAAATTGCTGGACGGCGCTGTACCATGCGCTTGATCCTGGCGGAACCGATCGGGCGAAGCTCACCTGGCGCAATCGCTATCCGCTCGTCGCGCCGAAGCTGTTCAATATGTATTCGAGTGGCGACGAGGTGCTGAGCCTGTACGACGGCGGGGGGAATCCCGGCTGGTCGGATGGCGTCTGGTCGTCTGCTGCGATTGGCGCACGCTACGCCTGGCAGAAACAGGAACTGTGGAAGGGGCGCGGCGCCTGGTATGCGGGCATCGGCACGACGCGGTGGTCGGGCTGGGGATTCAAGGCCAACTTTTTTGGCGTACGCAGCTGGAGCGCGGAAGACGCTCGTGCCGTGACGAATCCCGAAGCCTTCGCCGTCAACACGGTCTTTGATCCCCATCCGAGCTCGATTACGAACGCCGTCCTCACCGAAGCCGAGATCAACGCCCATCTCACGCAAGGCGTTCCTGCGCTCTCGCGGGCGTTGGGAAGTGTGTCGGTGGCGAATGTGGCTGAGTCGTTTGACATGGATGCTGAAGATGATGATCAGCAGCGTCCAAATGGATGGCCGAACAATTATGACGACCTTGGAACTGCATGGCTGCACTCTGACATAAAAGATGTCCCATATTTCTATACATTTCCAAAGTTTGATCTGATCACAGTGAAGGGAGGTCTGAAGTGAAGTTGCTATCTGTGGCGGCATTGTTGTTTACCCTGTCGGCGTTTGCTGACTATCGGCCTGATCGGGATGGTGCATTGACGACAGTAGGTCTGGAAGTCGTAGACATGGATGATAGGCCCATCGAAGGGGCGAAGGTCATGTTTCGGGTGTTCACGACGTTTGATCATTGCAACAAGATCATGCGGGATACGGATGCGAACGGATACTGCGAAATCGCGGGTAAGACGCGAGGAGAAATCACGGTCGTCGTAACAAAGGATGATTACTACACTTCCTGCGGGAATTTGTTTTATCGTGACTTGTCCTGGGACGAGGCAGTGGCCGAGCACAGATGGACGCGGGGTGCCGTTCGGAATCGAATCGTTATGAAGCCGGTTGTCAAACCACGGAAACATCTTGCCGGAGGAATGACATTGAGGCCGCCGCCAGCCTTGAATGCGTTGTTGCCTTTTGATGTTTTTTTGTTCGACTGGTGTTCGCCTTATGGAAAGGGAATTGAACCCGATTTCCTCATTGGATGTTATGATGTGACAAACGCAGTTTCGCAACGGGTTCGAGGGGTTCGAATCCTTGCAAATCATTGTGTTGATGGGTTTGTAGTAGCAAGACCTGATAAATGGAGCAAGTTCCGGCATGCGCTTGTAGCGGATGGAGATGCGGATTACAAGCAAGAAGTGCGTTTCGGGTCGGTTCTTGGTGATGATGGTGCTCTTGATGAAGGTCGGCCGTTGCACAATGGTGAGTATCTCATATTTCGAACGCGAACCCATACAAATGAGGTGGGCGAAGTCGTTCGGGCGAACTACGGCCTAATTGAAGAGAGTTTGGATTATCAGTCCGGCCTTACGTTAAGCATTCACGTCAACCCAGAATGCAACGACAAAAGTCTTGAACATGACAAGGCCTATCGCCAGATGAAAAAGGGGCGCTAGCGGACGATGATAGGGAAGATTCTCAAGCAAAGGCAAGTGGTAAAAGTTCAACGGAGGAGTGACGTCTGAATTATGGAGTTTATTACGTTTGTTGTTCCGGTGCTGGCAGCATTGGTGGGGGTGAAGCCGCCGAATCAAGGAGCCTCGTTCGACCTCGTCAAAGTCAGGGACGAGGCGCGTCAGCTGCGGCAGACCCTGCCGGCGGGCGAGCGCGTCGAGGTGGTTTTTGCGCCGGGCGTCTATTGGGTGACGAATACGGTGACGCTATTTAAAGCCGATTCGCGAACGGTCTGGCGCGCGGCTAAACCGGGGAAGACACACTTTCGTGGTGGAGTGGAGATTCCGAAATCGGCCTTTCGTGCGGGTGTGCGCAAAGGCGTTGACGTGTGTGCGGCGAACGTATCGGCGCTTGTCGCGGGCGAGCTTGCGGACTGGCCCGATTCGTTTCGTGTGCCCCCGGGGCCATGGCTCTATCGTAATGGCAAGCCGCTGGAGATTGCACGGTTTCCGAACGGATCAGAATGGCTGACGTTCGAAAATTCTGTTGTTACGGCAGGTGAGGCTGCGCAAGACGGCGCGGCGAATCCCGAGAAGGCGACTGCCATCGTCTGCAACGAAGTGCGCGCGAAGGACTGGGATTTTTCTGCCGGCATCTGGTTCTACGGGTATTGGCGGCATGACTGGTCCGAAAGTTTCATCAAGGGTGCGGCGTTTGATCCCGTAACGAAGACCCTGTCGTTCAGCGGACGCCATCAGTATGGACTCGGCGGCAAGACGTGGGGCTTTAAGGGTCGGCGCTATTGTGTCTACAATGCGCTTTCCGAACTCGATGCGCCGGGCGAATGGTATCTCGATCGCGCGAAAAAGCGTCTCCTGGTCGTGCCGCAGGCGGACGAGGAGAAGGCGCACTACGTTCTGGCGACCTCAACGGTGCCTTTTATAAAGGCTGACGGTCTCACCGATTTTGCCTTCGAGGGAATTGTCTTCGAGTATTCTCATGCGAACACGGCCGTGCAACTCGATCATGTTGACGGCGTTCGGCTGACCGCGTGTGACTTCGTCAATCTGGGCGGGACGGCGCTTCAGCTCACGGGCGACAATTCGCGAGTCGACAAGTGTCGCTTCGGCAACCTCGGAAAGGGTGCGATCATTTTGGCGGGTGGGAACCGCAAGACGCTGAAGAAGTCGAATATCGTCATCGACGGATGTCAGTTCCGCAGATGGGCGCGTTTCCTGCGCACCTATACGCCGGGGGTGTTGATGCAGGGGTGCGGACAGGTTGTGCGCAACTGTGTTTTCCGTGACGCGCCGCACAACGCGATTCTCTTCAAGGGGAACGACCATCTGATCGAAGGCAACGAGTTCGACCGCGTGCTGATGGAGACGGGCGACGCCGGGGCGATTTACACGGGGCGCAATCCGAGCGAAATGGGGACGATGATCTGCGGCAACTACTTCCACGATCTCGGCGATCCGACGAAGCGTGATTACACAAGCGCTGTCTATTTTGACGATTGTGATTGGGGGGATAGCGTTATCTCGAATCGCTTCGAGCGGCTCGGACGCGGCGTACTGCTTGGGGGCGGGAATCTTTTCCGGATTGAAGGTAATACGTTTGCGGACTGTAAGATCGGTATTCATATCGATTCACGAGGGACGACGTGGAGGCAGTGGACGGAGCATCCCGATTGGTTCACAAAGGCCTTCGCGGAGTTTTGTCCCTTCAATGACGCATGGCGCGCGGCATATCCGGGGCTCGCGTCCGCACTTGAAACGGATCCCTTTGCGCCGTGGAACAACGTCGTCGAGGGCAATGAATTTAAGAACTGTGAACACAAGACGCAATACGACAAGGGCGTAACGCTGGGCTCGCCACGGGGAAAATGATGGCTCGGATGATTTTATTTTTGGCGGTGTGGACGATCGGTGTGTGTTTCGGAGCGACCGGCATCGAGACGGATCCGGATGCAAAAAGTGGCGCGGAGTGTCAGGCACCTCGCGCCAGTTCTCAGTCGCATCTGAAGGTGACGGCGTGGGAGTTAAAGGACCAGACAGACGGGGTCGGGGAGCTGGTGCAGACGCGCGAGTGGCTGCTCTTGCCGGGGACAGTCCCCGTTGAGATCACGGCGAATGTCGTCGATGTGCAGGATGTTGTGACGGGCGCGGGGACGGTGTATTTGCGGCTTTCGCCATTGCCTGGTTCGCGGAACTGGGAGGGTTCCGACTTCAGGACGAAGCCCGGTTCGGTGGACGGCGTTGAGGTCATCGAGCGTCCGTGTCGCACGTTGAAGCTGCCGTACGCGGGCGGAACGGTCGGACGACGCACGGCACTCATGAAGGCGCAGCGCGAGCTGCGTCCCTACGTCGCGGGTCGCGACGGACTCTTCCTCTCGAACACGTGGGGCGACCGCAACCGCGACGCGCGCATCTGCGAGGCGTTCCTGATGCGGGAAATCGCGGCAGCGGCGGAGCTGGGCGTCGACGTCGTGCAGATTGACGACGGCTGGCAGAAGGGACGTACGGCCAATTCGACGGCGGCGAAGGGGAAGGGCGTGTGGGACGGCTATTGGGCGAGTGATCCGGAATTCTGGTCGCCCGATCCGGTGCGGTTCCCGAACGGACTCAAGCCCATCCTCGAGGGGCTCGCCGCGCACGGGATGAAGCTTGGGCTCTGGTTCGGTCCCGATTCGTCGCACGACGCGGCGAATTGGGAGCGTGATGCGGACTTGTTGCTCGATTATCATCGGACGCTGGGCGTCGACTATTTCAAGATCGATTCGCTGAAGACGCGGAGCGAGTTGTCGCTCAAGCGTCAGGCGGCGCTCTTCGACAAGGTGCTGAAGGGGTCGGCGCAGAAGGTCGTCTTCGATTTGGACGTAACGGCGGAGCGGCGTCCAGGGTATTTCGGCCTTCCCGAGATCGGCCCAGTCTTCGTCGAGAACCGCTATACCGACTGGCACAAGTACTGGCCGCATCAGACGTTGCGGCAATTCTGGGCGCTCTGCGACGTGGTCGATCCCGTGCGGCTGCGGATGGAGATCCTGAATCCACTCCGCAACCGCGAGAAGTATGCGAACGATCCGCTCGCCCCCGCGGCCTGGCCGATCGAGAGTGTCTTCGCGAGCGTGATGCTCGGTTCGCCGCTCGGATGGTTCGAGGCGAGCGGACTCGATGCGGCGACGGTCGCGCGGCTGAAGCCGTTCGTCGCGACGTGGAAACGGCATCGCACGCGGCTGCACGCGGGCGTCGTGCATCCGATCGGCGCGAAGCCCGACGGCGTCGCCTGGACGGGGTTTGTTGTCGCGCAGGAAGATGGGGAACTGGACGTGATCCTTTTTCGCGAACTGAATGACGAGACGGATTATGAGGTTGATCTGCGTCTGTTTGTGGGTGCGGTCGGGATCGCCAGAAGTCCGGTCCCGACCGGAATGTGCGAGGTGCTGTCTCCGCGGGGAACTGCGGTTGCCGATGGACTAAGGCTTAAGGTTAAGGTTGATGAGAAGCTCGATTTCGTCTGGGTTCGCATCGGTAAGATTTGGTAAAATTCAGAATCGGAAATTAACTCGTTGAGGATATTGTCATGAAGAGACTAATTGCTGGTGTGCTGCTGATGGGGTTGTCTTCGGCCTGGGCGGAGACGGTTGTGCTCGAGTGCGAGCAGTTCGCGAACCATGGCGGGTGGTCGGTCGATTCGCAGTTCATCGACGAGATGGGGTCAAGCTATCTTCTCGCACACGGACTTGGGCATCCCGTCGCCGATGCGTCGACGACATTCGAAGTCAAGAAAGGCGGCGAATATGCGATTTGGGTGCGCACGATGGACTGGACGGCGAAATGGGCCAAGCAGGGCTCTGCCGGAAAGTTCCAACTCGAAATCGAAGTCCTTTCGATGCGGAATCGCTCGCCGTGGCTGTCGGAGCCAATGGGTACGGACGGTAATTCGTCCTGGCATTGGCAAAAGGCGGGCGTTCGGAAGTTCGCCGCGAATACGAGATATTTTCTCCGGCTCAAAGACCTGACGGGCTTTGACGGCCGTTGCGATGCGATTGTCGTGACGACGGAGAAATCCGAGAGCCCGGACAAACTCTACACGCTCTCCACCTCTACACGGCCAACAGCGACTACGGACTGTCACGCCGACCTCGTCGTCGCGGGCGGCGGTATCGCGGGCATCTGTACGGCGATTTCGGCGGCGCGGCTCGGGCTCAAGGTCGCGCTCGTGCAGGACCGTCCCGTGCTGGGCGGCGCGAACTCGTCGGAGGTGCGCGTGCACTTGGGCGGCTATCAGAATCTCGGGCCGTATCCGCGGCTCGGCGACGTCGTCGCGGAGATCGGTCCCGCGAAGGGCGGCAACGCGCAGCCGGCGGAACGCTACGAGGACGACCGCAAGATGGCGGCGGTGAAGGCGGAGAAGAACATCACGCTCGTGCTGAACTGCCGGGTGGTGGGAGCTGAGACGGCGCCGCGGCCGGAGACGGCCTGCGGTACGGCGCAGGGACGTATCTTGGCGGTGATCGGGCGCGACGTGGTGACGGGGGCTCGGACGCGGTTTGTCGCGCCGCTCTTCGTCGACTGCACGGGCGACGGGTGCGTCGGGGCGCTGGCGGGCGCGGACTGGCGGCTCGGGCGCGAGTCGAAGGCGGAGACGGGCGAGAAGGACGCTGTCGATGTCGCCGACAAGCAGATTCTCGGCGCCTCCTGCCAGTGGTATGCGGTGAGGAATGCGAAGGTGGAGAAAAGAGGTGGAGGTGGAGAAGATACGGTGGTGTTCCCGAACGAGCCGTGGATGATTCGGTTCAATGAGGAGGCGGTCGACTATACGCTGCATGGGGACTGGAACTGGGAGACAGGAATGTTCCGCGACCAGCTCAATGACTTCGAGACGGTGCGCGACTATGCGATGCTGGTGGCGTATTCGAACTGGAATCACGTGAAGAACATCGGGCCCCGTAAGAATGAATTCGCCGATGCCGAACTTGCGTGGGTCGCGTATGTTGCGGGCAAGCGCGAGACGCGGCGGCTGATGGGCGACCACATTCTCACCTACGACGATGTCTTCGAGGAGCGTCCTTATCCGGACGGCACATGCTGCACGACGTGGGCGATCGACCTCCATTATCCGATGCCGGCCAATCAACGCAACTACGACGGCGAGCCGTTTCGGTCGATCTGCACGCACGACAAGCACTATCCGTATCCGATTCCGTACCGTTGTTTCTACTCGCGGAACGTGCCGAACCTCTTCATGGCGGGACGCGACATCTCGGTCACGCATGTCGCGCTCGGGACGACGCGCGTCATGCGCACGCACGGCATGATGGGCGAAGTCGTCGGCATGGCGGCGTCGATCTGCAAGAAGCACGGCTGTGATCCGCGCGGTGTGTACACGGATCATCTGGACGAGCTCAAGGCCCTGATGACGAAGGGCGTTGGCCTCGGCAAAAAACAACCGCCGCAGACGTATAATCAGGGCTCGTGCAAATTCAGTGAGCTATCGAGCCGTCTTTGAGCCTTGCGGACGGCGTGAGCTTTTGGTAGGATATACGGGACTCGTGAAACAGACAGCATGTATTGGTCAGTCTATCGGAAAGGTTATGATCAAAAATGGAACTCTCGATTCTCATCAACAAGTTCAATGTTAAGGGACGCCTCGTGTCGCTTCAGCCGTTCGGCAACGGCAACATCAACGACACGTTTCTGGCGATCTACCGCAACACGTTTACTGAGACGCAGGTGATCCTCCAACGCGTGAACCGGAATGTCTTCCCGGACCCGCAGGCGATCATGGCGAATATGCACGAGGTGACGAAGCACTGTCACGAGAAGCTTGAGGATGATGCGGCGAAGGGTAGTGACGACCGCGTCTGGCAGATGCCGCGCATCATTAAGGCGAAGGATTCGAAGGACTACGTCGTTGACGACAAGGGCGAGGTCTGGCGCGTCATCACGCGCATCATGAGCGCGCATGCCTTCGATGTCGCGCAGGGGCCGGAGCATGCGATGGAGTGCGGCGCCGCGCTCGGGCACTTCCACTATCTGATCTCGGACATGGATCCGAAGAGCATCAAGGATCCGCTCCCGGGCTTCCACATCACCTCCGGCTACCTCAAGGCCTACGACAAGACGCTCAAGACGGCGGCCGCGAAGGAGCTGATCAAGAGCTCGATGGAGGCGAAGCGTCTGGCGAAGTTCATCGAAGAGCGCCGCGACCTCGCGCTCTGCCTTGAGAAGGCGCAGAAGAAGGGCGAGATCAAAAAGCGTCTCTTCCACGGCGATCCGAAGGTGAACAACATTATGATCGACGACGTGACCGGCAAGGGTACGGCCATGATCGATCTCGACACCGTCTCGCCGGGACTCATCCACCTTGACTTCGGTGATGCGCTTCGCTCGATCTGTAATCCTGCCGGCGAGGAGGAGACGAACCTTGCGAAGGTCGTCTTCGACGAAGACCTCTGCACGGCGTTCTGCAAGGGCTACATGCGCGAGGCGGGCTCGTTCCTGACAGACGCCGACCGGGCGTACCTCTACGACTCGATCCGCCTGTTGCCATTCGAGCTCGGGCTTCGCTTCTTCCAGGACTACCTCAATGGCAACGTCTACTTCAAAACGAAGATGCCCGAGCAGAACCTGAACCGGGCGCGTGTCCAGTTCCGCCTCTGCGAATCCGTCGAAGCCCGCGAACGCTCGATCCGGAACGTCCTCAAGAAGCTCTGATTCCGCTTGCTTTTTTCTCGTTGCTTGGTGTATAATTCAACCGAGTGTGAATCATACATCGGTGAGTTTGAAATGAAGTGTCCGAGATGTGGAGCTGACGATGACAAGGTCTTGGACTCGCGCAGTGCGCGCGAGGGGGCGGCCATACGCCGTCGTCGCGAGTGCGTGACGTGCGGGCATCGGTTCACGACGTATGAGGAAATCAATCGCGACGAGGTCCAGGTTGTCAAGCGTGACGGCACACGGCAGACCTTCGACCGCCAGAAGCTCGAGAAGGCGATTCGCCAGGCGTGCGGCAAGCGGAAGATCTCTAGTGAGCAGATCAAGACGATGATCGACAACGTCGTCGCGAAGCTCGAGGGCGACGAGATCCTGTCGACGAAGATCGCCGAGCTCGTCATGGACGAACTTCACAAGGTGGACGAAGTCGCGTACATCCGGTTCGCGAGCGTCTACCGTCAGTTCAAGGACGTCGCGGAATTCCTTTCCGCCATAACGGAGATCGTGCGCAAATGAAGACTGTCGAATATCAGCGTCCGCCGATTCGCGTGGCGCTCATGGGATTGGGCCGTTCGATGTTCGAGACGCACTATCCCGTCTTCAAGGCCCATCCCGCGCTCTTCAAGGTCATCTGCGCGTGCGACCTCCGCAAGGAGCGCCGTGACATCATCGCGAAGGACTTTCCCGAGTGCCGCATGTTCCGCCAGTTCTCCGACATGCTGGACGAGTCCGACATCGACCTTGTTGACATCGCGACGCCGTCCGTCGATCATGTGTCCCACGCGCTCGAGTCGCTCGGGCGCGGGTTCTGGACGCTTCTCGAGACGCCGATGGCTCTGACGCCGGACGACGCGCAGGTTTTGAAGGGTGCGGCGATCAAGGCGAAGAACCGTCTGCTCTTTCTGCATCGCGGCATGTTCGCGCCTGACTTTCTGCTGACGAAGCAGATGATGGGCGATCCGCGGCTCGGCATGATCTACCAGGTCCGCGTGCGCCGCGAAGACTTCATCCGTCGTGACGACTGGCAGTGCGTGAAGCGTCTCGGCGGCGGCGCGGCCTACTATGCGATGCCCGATCTCATCCTCCAGACGCTCAAGCTCCTGCCCGTGCCGCCGATCCAGATGTGGAGCGACCTGAAGCGCATTGCTTCGCTCGGCGATGCGGAGGATTACGCGCACGTCAACCTGAAGACGCGCGAACCGATCACGGCCGACGTTGAGTTTTCGGGCGGTGTGCTCCCCGAAGACCGAGCGCCGTCGTTTGTGATTCGCGCCGAGCGCGGCACGTTCAAGGTTCAGCCGGGCGCGTCCGAGGGCGTGCTGACGGTGATTGATCCCGATTTCAAGTTTCCGCGCCGCCGCTCGTCGGTTCGTACGCCCGAGCTCGTTGACATGCACGAGAACGTGCCGGTGAAGACCTTCACGGTCGAACTGCCGAAGGGGTCTCTCACGGGGCCGTCGGCGTTTTGGAAGCACGTCTACGACACGGTCCGCACGGCGGCACCGTTCCCGATCACGGTCGATGACGCCATCGAGACGGTGAAGTTCGCCCACCTCATGAAGAAGACGAGTCCGTTCGGAAAGTGATTCCCAGATGACGACGATGACGCAGAGCTTGGAAGACTATCTCGAGGCGATCTACATGCTGATCGCCGACGGGAAGCCGGCGCAGGTCCGCGACGTGGCGAAGCTCCTCGACGTGAAGATGCCGTCCGTTGTCAAGGCGATTCATGAGCTGAAGAAGCTTGAGCTCGTGACGCAACAGCCCTATTCGCCGATCGAACTGACGGCGAAAGGGGAGCGCTTGGCGAAGCACGTCCTGGGGCGGCATACGCTCCTGAGGAAATTTCTGATGATGTTGGGCGTTTCCCAGAAGAACGCGGACAAGGATGCGTGCCTGATGGAACATATCCTTTCTGCGGAAACTCTAGACAAGATTCGCAGCTATACCGAGAAAACAAACAAATGAAGAGCCAGATCAATACCCTGCGCCAGCTCCAGGAACTCGTGCTGACGCGTGATGAACTCAACCAGGCCGGACAGGTCGACCATCTCGACCGTTTGAATGATTCGATTTTCGCCCTGCAGGATCAGTTGAATCCCCAGGTTGCGGCGATTTATCAGCGTCTTTACAAGAAGAGTCACATCGTCATGTCGGCGATGACGAACAACTGTTGTGCGGTCTGCGGCATGCAGGTGCCGATCTCGCAGGTGCAGCAGGTTCGCCTCGCCCAGCATCTCGTGAGTTGCTCAAGCTGTGGGCGTATCCTCTTCGCGAATCCCGAGGATGCGGCGCAGAATATTGCCGAGGTCGAAAAGACCGAAGAGCCGAAGGTCGGCATTTCGCGTTTCAGCGCCGAGGAACTGATGGTCGTCGATCTTCAGACGACGGACCGCGTCGGCGCGATTGCGGCGCTGGCGATGGCGATGGAGCGTAACAACTTCATCAAGAATTCAGACAGCCTTATTTCCGCGGCGATGGACCGCGAGAACGTGATGTCGACGGCGATGGGCGAGGGGCTTGCGTTCCCGCACGTTCGCGGCGTCGAGGGCGGTGCGCTCACGCTGGCGCTCGGTATCTCGAAGGAAGGCATCGACTGGGACGGCGAGAACAAGGTGAACATCGTCTTCCTGTCGGCGATTCCGGTCGCCGTCTCGGCGTTCTACCTTCGTCTCATGTCGGGTCTCATGCAGTCCTTCGAGAAGGAGGCAAACCGCAAATCCGTCCTTGAAGCGACCGATTCCGCAGCGCTCTGGAAGGCGCTGTGCAAAGCCACGCGAGCGACGGTCAAGTGAAGCGTCTCCTCTTTGTCGGTCTCGTCGCCCTGGCGACCGCGGCTTCCGCAGTCGCGGCATCGATGAAGTGCGCGCCGTATCGGGGTGCGATCTCGGCCGATGCGTCGGGACGCGTCCTTTTCGCGGACAACGCCGACCGTCCCGCCTATCCGGCGAGCGTCACGAAGCTGATGACAGCGCTCTTGGTGCTGGAGGACGTGCGCGCGAAGAAGTACACGTTCTTCGACAAGGTCACGGCAACGCCCGATGTCTACCGGTGCGAACCGAGCTGGGTCGGCATCAAGCCGGGCGAGCAGATGACGGTGCGCGACCTGTTGCTGGCGCTGATGGTCGAAAGCGCCAACGACGCGGCGATTGCGCTCGGCATCCATTCTGCGGGCTCGTTCGACGGTTTTGTCGCGAAGATGAACGCCCGGGCGAAGGAGCTCGGGATGAACGCGACGACGTACTATAATCCGAACGGGCTGCCGCCGAACAAGGCGAAGCGGTATCCGTGGAAGAACTTTAACGTCTCAACGGCGGCGGATCAGCTCAAGCTGGCCGTGCAGCTGCTCAAGTATTCCGAGATTCTCGAATTCACGTCCGTCAAGACAGCCGCCCTCGTCAAGACGCCGACCGGTTTCCGTGTTAGTGTGACGCGTCAGGTGAACCGTCCCTTGCGCGAAACGAAGTTTGCCCCGGGCGAGTCGCTTGTGAAGAACCTCCGAAACCACAACAACATTATGGTGAAGGACAAGCAGAAGGTGATTGGCCCGGACGGCAAGGAATGTGTCGACGGTCTCAAGACGGGCTACATCGATGCGGGCGGAAGCTCCGTCGTCCTGACGGGGACCCGCAAGGGCAAGCGCGTCATCGTCGTTGTGCTCGGTTCCGATTCGCAGCTCGACGCGAAGGGTCGCGTCGTCAAGGGCGGTTCGGAGATCCGCGATGAACACGCGCGTCGGCTTCTGGTTGATGCTCTTGACGCCCAGGCCTGGTAAAGTCGAATTCTCAATGTCTCGCCCTCTTGACCTTTGGCCTCAAGAAGCGTATACTGTGCGTCAGTGAATCGATGAGAAGCACTAGGCCTTCGGGCCGAACTTCGCGAATGCACAGGAGTCACTGACCCGGATGAAATAGGTCATACGCCGCCAAGCTTATTCGCAAAGGGACCTACGAAACGTTTCACGCCGTTTGGATTTTGATCCGAACGACGGTGGGTGTCTTTTTGCAAAAAGCGAGTTCTCCGTCCTTCGGATCAACACCCGACCCTCTTGCGCCACGGGCTACGGAGGGCAAGAACAACAAGAAAGGAGAACAAACCATGAACAAGAAGTCCGTCATCATCGCCGCTGCATGCACCGCCATCGCCGTTGCCCTCGTCGCGCACCTCGCCTCGTCCGAAGCGACGCTGCTCACGAAGCTTCTCGGCAAGGCCGCCTGGTTCCTGCCCTACGCCGCGCTCGTCGCCGCCGTGCGCGAGCTGCGCCTCGCCCGATAATTCTCCCCGCCGCGCCGTGCCTTTTGGTATAATGCGCGTAAGAGGAATTTCCAGAGGCAGATTTTACAGCAATGAAAGGGGAACGATAATTCATGCTTGGTCAGGAGATAATCTATGCGCCGTGTCCGTGCGGGAGCGGCAAGAAGTTCAAGTTCTGCTGCTTTAAGGAATATCGCAGTAAGTTGGTCGACGGCATGACGCTTGCGGAGGTCACACAGCTTGTGCGCTGCGAGAAGTCGGGCATCAAGTCGGGAGAACTTTCGTTCGATCCCAAGTCCGAGCACCTTCATGACAAGGGGATTGACGCCATGAAGGCATTGGATTTCGCCAAGGCGCGCGAATTGTTCAAGCGTTCCCGCGAAATCGATCCGACGCACAGCGCGTCATGGAACAACGAGGCCAGTTGCGCCTGGGAGATGGGTGACTACGCGGCGGCGTGCGACATCCAGCGTGAGGGAAACGCGAAGATGAGTGCCGTCGATTCGTTTGGACTTGCCCGTCTGGCGGTCTATGCGCATGTGACGGGACATGAGGATGAGGCGATTAGATCGCTGGATGCCGCACTCGCCGTCCCGCCGATTTCCGTCTATGGCGCACTTGAAGTCTGCTTTGCCCTTGCGCTTTATCATCGGCACCGCGACATCATCGCGTATGTGGCGAAATCTGGCATGGCCGACTCGGATCGTCTGGCTTTCTACACGGGCATTGCCCATGCGAATCTTGACGAGACGGGGCAGGCGACGCTTGACCTTATGAAAACCGGTGATTCGCAGCATTCCCTGATTCCGGCTCGCTATCTGGACGCTTTAGCGGATGACGTGTTGCCGTGGACGGCGGATGGCGATGAATGGCCCTACTTCGATCGGTTGAACTTCAGGCCCGCCCGAAACTTTTCTGATGATGTTACGAACGGAGTCGACCCTTTCGTTCGTTGTCCGAAGGTTCTTGCCGAGGATTGCATCGCTTTTCTGCTCGCGGACAATTCGCTTGCGACGGAGGACGCGCTGACGCTGGTGCGTAAATTGTCAAGCGAGCGCGCCCGGCGGATGGCAACGGTTCTGGAACGTATGGTCAAGTCGGAGGAAGACTGTGTGGCTCAAGAGAAGGCTGAGCTACAGGCCGACGTGGATGCGAAGGGGTGTCCGCGTATGCCGTTTTATGTCTATCCGCTGGAGCTGGAAATTCGTGAGTTGACTGAAGAGGAAGACGATTTGGTTTGCGAGGCGGATGAACTGGTGTTGTCGGAGGTCGACCCGGCGAGTGACGACTACAGTCAGTTTGAAAACGTGATGCGCGAGCTAGTGGCCGCTCATCCGCGCTCGGCTTATGTTAATCTCGCGTATTTCGGCATGTTGTTCAGACATGACAAAGATCTTGCCGTGGGATTGCTAGAATCGTTTTGTGTTCGTCATCCTGATGATGTTCGTGCGGCGGGTGTCCTTCTGGAGTGGTATGTGAACGAGGGGAGACTCACAGATGCCGTTGAGGTGATTGACCGTTTCTCGGTTCCGACGAACGAGGTGCCTTCTTCGAAATGCCTTGACTGGGTCGTTGCGCTTCAAAAGCTGCATGACAGGATGGACTTCAGGGATGCTTATCCGTCCGAGGATGAACGAATCGGACTGTTTCTGTCGAAATTCAAGAGGGACTTTTGAGTGAGTTGTGGTGACGTGAGACTCAGGCCGGATGGCGTTCTTGATCTCGCCGAGGGGAATGTAGAAACCGGTAATGCTCTTCTCGAATTGGTCAAGACAAGTTCGCCGGACCTTACGGCGGCGGCACTCTGGGTGCGCCACCTCCTCTCTGATCATGTGCGCAAACTGGTCGCCGCATCGGAAGATGGACGGATGCCCTCGAAAGAAGTTTGTGCGCGTTGCCGTCCCGATGCGATGGAGCGACTCGGCCTGCTCGCGTCTGTTCCGCCGATGACGGGCGGCGAGTATTGGCGCGACGAGGTTCTTGTTTCGCTCTATGCGCAGTTTGAGCAGGCGCTGGCGTTGGAGGTCGAAGCCGCAGGCGGCGATCTCTTCGCTCATATTCAGACTTTTGGATCCGGCTGGCGCGATCTCGGTAAGGTGTCGCTCCATCTGGCAGAGAACAAGGGCGATAAGAGCGGTAGCCGTCCGTTTGCTTTTCTCGCGACCTTTGTCAATCGCGCAGATGCCGACGGCAAGATGCGTCATTTGCCGCTTTCGGCCGCACTGAAGGCCTATGCGAGCCGTCCCGCCGCGCTTGGACGGATTCTCGCGCCTCTGGAAGCCGCCGCAAGAGAAGATGGCTTCTTGTCGTCGCTCCTCGAGACGCGGCGCATCTTTCAGCCGTGTGCGCTCACCGTGGGCGAGGCTTATGGCTTCCTCAAGGGGATTGCCGGATACGAGACGGCGGGACTTCTCGTGCGGACGGGTCGCCTGTGGGCGAAGGCGCCGCCGAAGGCGAAGGTCTCGGTCACGGTTGGTAAGACGCCCGGCGGTGGACTCAACGGTATGGCGCTCTGCGATTTCTCGGTTGGTGTATCGTTGGACGGCGAGATGCTCTCTGAGGAAGAATTGCGGATGCTAGCCGAATCACGCGACGGACTCGTTCGCATCCGCGGCGAATGGGTGATGGCGGATCCTGAGAAGATCCAGGAATTGCTCGCGCATTGGAAAGAGGCGAAGCGGCTCGTCGGGGATGGCGTCACAATGGCGCAGGCACTGCGGCTGTTGGCGGGCGGCGGACTCGATTCCCTCGCGGCGGAGTCGGGCGCGAAGGACGATGTCGAGGTGCGGGCGAATGGTGAGCTGAAGGAACTCTTGGAATCGCTTACGCAACCCACAGCCGATGCAGGAGGAGACTGGCCGAACGGACTCGGCGGCATTCTGCGTCCGTACCAGAAGGCGGGCGTCGACTATCTTCGTCGGACGCTTGCGGCGGGACTCGGCGCGTGTCTTGCGGATGACATGGGTCTCGGCAAGACGCTCCAAGTGCTGACGCTTATCGATCTCTGGAAGCAGCAGGGTGATCTTGCGACGAATCCTGTGCTCATCGTCATGCCCGCTTCGTTGCTTTCGAACTGGCGCGCCGAGGCGGCGAAATTCACGCCCGACCTCAAGGTGGGGGCGATTCATCCGAGCGATGCGCCGTGGCGCGAGTTTGCGTCCCTGAAAACGCCAACTGCCGCGTCCCTAACGGACTATGTCACGCGCTACGATTTGGTGCTGACGACGTATGGACAGTTCACGCGATTGAAGGAACTGGCGAAGTTGCCGTTCCATGCGGTGATTGCGGATGAGGCACAGGCGATTAAGAATCCGGGTTCTGGTCAGAGCAAGGCCGTGCGTTCGGTTGTCTCGCCGCGCCGACTCGCCTTGACGGGTACGCCGGTCGAGAATCGCCTCACAGATCTGTGGAGTATTTTCGATTTTGTGAATCCGGGACTTCTTGGCGGTCTCACGGCGTTCCGGAAGGCGACGGACAAGAGTACGGACTATTCTGTCGTGCGCCGCCTGACGCGTCCGTTTATTCTGCGTCGACTGAAGACCGACAAGTCGATCATCTCCGATCTGCCGGATAAGACGGAACTTGATGTGGCGACGGCGCTTTCGCGCAAGCAGACACTTCTCTACGCCCGAACGGTCGAGGAGCTCCGCAAGGCGCTTGATGAGACGACAGGCGAGGGCTCGACGATCAAGCGCAAGGGACTCATCCTTGCCTATATGCTTAAGTTCAAGCAGATCTGCAATCATCCGGCACTGTATTTGGGGACGGATGTGTATCGTCCTGAGGATTCCGGCAAGTTCCTGGTTCTCGGCGAACGCGCCACCGAAGTCGCCGCTCGTCAGGAGAAAATGTTGGTCTTTACGCAGTATCGCGAGATGTGCGAACCGCTGGCGGATTATCTCGCGACGGTCTTTGGACGCGAGGGACTCATTCTCCATGGCGGAACGCCGGTAGCGACACGCGGCAAGCTGGTGAAACAATTTCAGGAACCGATGGGTCCACCGTTCTTTGTGCTGTCGGTCAAGGCCGCGGGAACGGGTCTCACGCTGACAGCGGCGAACCACGTGGTGCATTTCGACCGCTGGTGGAATCCCGCCGTCGAGAATCAGGCGTCCGATCGTGCGTATCGTATTGGACAGAAGCGCAATGTCCTCATTCATAAGTTCGTGACGCCAGGCACGCTGGAGGAGCGCATTGATGAAATGATCAAGGCCAAGCAGGGTCTTGCGGATGCGCTCTTCGCTGACGGTGGCGAAAAGCTCGTAACCGAGATGAGTGATGCAGAGTTGATGGATCTCGTGCGTCTTTCCGAGACGCCGCAAGAGGATTGAAAGGAGCTAAAATGGGCTGGTATTCAAGTCGAGGTCGAGGCTGGGGCGGATTTGCGCCGTATGTCTCGGTGGCAGAGCTGGGGGCGAAGGCCGAGCAAACGGCGGCGCGGATTGCCAAGAAGGAGAAACGTGTGCTGCACGGCGTGAAGCTGGCTGGGCGGACGATTGCGAAGACCTTCTGGGGTAAGGCGTGGTGTGACAACATCGAGTCGTATCGTGACTACGCCTATCGGCTCGAGCGTGGACGCAAGTACGTGAGGTGTGGCTCCGTCATTGATCTTTCGATCGAGAAAGGGTATGTGCAGGCGCTTGTCTGCGGAAGCGGACGGAATCCGTACACTGTCACGGTTGAGATCAAGCCGATGCCCGCAGATAAATGGCAGGCCCTCGTGGCGCGGATGACGGGCAAGATCTCGTCGCTGATGGCGTTGGCGGCGGGCAAGTTGCCGAAGGAATTGCTGTCCGACTTCTGTAATACAGAAACGGGACTCTTCCCCAATCCCAGAGAGATTGACTTCTCCTGTAGCTGCCCCGACGGGGCGAGCTGTTGCAAGCATGTCGCTGCCGTTCTTTACGGCATCGGGGCGCGGCTCGATGACGAGCCGGAGCTTTTCTTTACGTTGCGCGGGGTTGATCCGAAGTCTATTGTTTCGGCAGAGGCTGTTGTCGATTCGCTTACGGCGGACGCGTCAAGCGAAATTGAAGCGTCGGATCTCGGCGATGTCTTCGGCATCTCTCTTGACGAAGAGGTGTCCGAGAGCGTTGTCCCTGAAGTCAAACTCCAAGACAATTTGGCCGCACAGTTCAAGGCGATTCGTAAGCAACTCGGACTCTCGCAGTTCGAGCTTGCAAGGCGACTTGACACGAATCAAACGACAATCAGCCTGATTGAACGAGGGAAGTGCGTGAACAAAGCCGCGTTTCTCATCAAGCCGCTCCTCGCCTTGCGCTGAAGGTAGGTGATTGGATTTGATATACTCTTGCTAGAGAAAGAGATTCTTAATGGCTTTGGGATTCGCTTGCTCGCGCGATGGTCGGTTAATGTGGAAGATTGTGCGACGTCGGGTGGAGTCAGTCTCATAAATATGAGACAAAAGGTCTGACCTTTAATCTCGATTTATGAGACTGATCACTCACGCCATTACCTGTACGGGGCCGTTTGCGGTTCTCATTATGCTGGGGATCAAGCGTGGGGAAGGAGATTTAATGACGGAGGGTTCGTTGATTCTGGCGCCGCTTCGCGGGGTGACCATTCGATGCTTTCGGGAAACGTTTGCGGCGGAGATCGCCGCGGCGGGTTTCACGGAAGCCGTGACACCGTTTATCACCGCGAATGCGGGAGTCGATCCGCTGAAGGATCGGGAGATAGGGAACTGGCTAATTGGCGAGTTGGCGAATGGACGAATGAGCGGTGGGCGAGAGGGCCTGGTGAGTGCCGCGGGCGAGACGCACCGCGGTACGGGGCTGGGAGACGCCGCGGGCGAGACGCACCGCGGTACGGTGCTGGGGGGCGCTGCGGGCGAGACGCATCGCGGTACGGTGTTGGTGACGCCGCAGTTTATTGGGAAGGATCCGGGGGCGCTTCGGTATTGTTTGAAGCGGATTAAGTCCGTCGGGTATACGACTGCCGACCTCAACTGCGGGTGTCCGTTTCCGATGGTGCGGAACAAGGGACGCGGCTCGGGGATTTTGCGGACGCCGAATGTGCTTCGACAGATGATGGAAGTCGGTTGTGAGGTGATGGGTCCCGGGAACTTCTCCATCAAGGCGCGGCTCGGGGTCGATCGGACGGACGAACTCCTGAAGCTGATGCCGCTCATCAACGAATTTCCGCTCCGCCATCTCACGATCCATGCCCGCACGGCCAAGCAGATGTACGAAGGGGCGTGTGATTGGACGGCCGGCGAGAAGGTGGTGGCCGCTGCGCGTGTGCCTGTCGTGCTGAACGGGGATCTGGAGGTGGTGCTTGGAAGCGCGGCCTTCGGCTGCGTCGCTTCGCTCGGCTGTTCGCCCGAGACGGGCGGCGGTACGGGGAGGATGATCGGTCGGTCGTTTGTTCGTGCGCTCGGCGCGCGGCCGGATTCGCGCGAATTGCTCTTGCGTTACATTGCCGCGTCGCAGCGCGAACTTTCGGGGGACAGGCCCGTTTTGGGGCGGATGAAGGAGCTCCTTTCCTACTGGAAGGAAATCCCGTACTGGTCGCGCCGTTGGAATCTCCTCAAAATCTGCCGCTCGGTTGATGAACTTCGCGCGGCAATATGATAGAATATTCAACTAGTTATGGAACTCACAGACATTATCAAGGCCGCCTTTGAGAAGGCGTACCCGGGCGAGGACTTTTCGTTTGTCCGCGTCCTCCCCGCGACTGACCCCAAGTTTGGCGATTACCAATGCAACGACGCGCTGAAGCTGTCGAAGAAATTCCGCGCGAATCCGCGCGAGGTCGCCGCGAAGGTGGTGGCTTGTCTTCCTACAAGCGACGTGGACGTCGCTTCCCCGTTTGCGAAGGTCGAGATCGCGGGGCCCGGCTTCCTTAACCTGACGGTTTCGACGGACTGGCTCAACGCCCAGCTGACCACGCTGAACGCGCAGTCGAAGTGCGGCATTCCGCAGTCCGGCGCGGGCAAGAAGATCGTCATCGACTACTCGTCCCCGAATGCGGCCAAGCAGATGCACATCGGCCACATCCGCTCGACGGTGATCGGCAATGCGATCGACCGCATCTTCCGTTCGCTCGGCTACGAGGTCATCGCCGACAACCATCTCGGCGACTGGGGCACGCAGTTCGGCATCCTCATCAAGGGCTACCGCGAGCTTCTCACGCAGGAGGAGCGCGACAACCTCTCGGTGCCGTATCTCGAGAAGTGCTATGTCCTTTCGGCGGCGAAGGCCAAGGAAGAGGACGGCGTCTGGAAGGAGTCCTGCAAGGCGGAGCTCGTGAAGCTCCAGCAGGGCGATCCCGACAACCTGGCGCTCTGGAGGAAGTTTATCGACATTTCAATCGCCGAGTTCAACCGCATGTACGCGAAGTTGGGCGTCAAGTTCGACACCTACCGCGGCGAGTCGTACTATAACGACACGATGCCGGGCGTCGTGAAGCGTTTGCAGGAGATGGGCCTTGCCGTCGAGTCCGAAGGGGCGCTTGTCGTCAATCTCGAAGAGGAGAAACTCGGCGTCGCAATCGTCCGCAAGTCGGACGGCGGTTTCAACTACACGACGAGCGATCTTGCGTGCGTCGAGATGCGCGTGAAGGAATACGATCCCGAGCGCATCATTTACGTGACGGATGCGCGTCAGCAGCTCCATTTCAAGCAGTGGTTCAATATCGCGGGCAAGATGGGTGTCACGGCGAAGCTTGTGCACGTGCCGTTCGGGCTCATGAGCTTCCAGGGCAAGGCGATCTCGACGCGCGAGGGCAACCTCATCAAGCTCGACGAGCTGCTCGCCGAGGCGAAGAAGCGGTCGCTGGCGATCGTCGAGTCGCGTCAGCAGCCGGCGGGTGGGGTTGCGGTTACCGCGCCTGTCGCTGAGGACAGCGACGGTACGGGGAATGATGCGTTGGCGGAGGCGATTGGGTATGGCGCGGTGAAGTACACGGATCTCTCGCACGATCCGATTACCGACATCGACTTCAGCTGGGACAAGGCGCTGGCGCTCGAGGGCAACTCGGGTCCGTACCTGCAGTACGCGTACGCGCGCGTCTGCTCGCTCCTAGAGAAGGCGGGAACGTACCGCGAGCCGCCCTCGGCCGCGGCGGGTAACAGCAGGCTGGCCAGCG
Organism: uncultured Verrucomicrobiota bacterium; assembly: GCA_945834475.1. GTDB lineage: Bacteria > Verrucomicrobiota > Kiritimatiellia > RFP12 > UBA1067 > UBA1067. Next base: position 46,156 of record CAMAHK010000003.1, on the reverse strand, counting down.
CCGCGGGCGAGACGCACCGCGGTACGGGAGCATTCGCGGTGACGACGCCGTCGGAGAAGCGTTTGGCGCTGCAGCTTCTGGAATTTCCGGGGGCGGTCGTTCGTGCGGCGGAGGCGTACAAGCCGTCCGTCTTGGCGGACTATCTCTTCCAGACGGCGCAGCTCTACAGCTCGTTCTACCAGAATTCGCCGATCCTAAAGAGCGAAGAGTCCGTGAAGAACGCGCGACTCCATCTCTGTGCGCTTTTCGGCAACGTGCTGAAGACGGGGCTCGGACTTCTGGGCATTGAGACGCCGGCGCATATCTGAGGTGGGTTCAAGGTTGAGGTCGAAGGTTGAGGTTGACAAAGGATTTTGCATGCTACTGAGAATTGAAGACCTGGACGTGTCGTATCGGAACGACGAAGGGGAAGTCACTGCGGCGGCGAGGAATGTGAATCTGACGCTGGAGCGCGGCGAGGTCCTCGGCATCGTCGGCGAGTCGGGTTCGGGCAAGTCGACCGTGTCGCTGTCCGTCGCGCGGCTTCTGCCGAGTCCGCCGGCGTTTTATCCGAAGGGGAAGATCTTCCTTGACGACGAGGAGATTCTGTCGATGCCGCTGCCGCGACTCCGCGAGCTGCGCGGCAAGAAGATCGGCGTCATCTTCCAGGACCCGATGGACTCGCTCTCGCCCTTGCATCGCATCGGCGACCAGCTTGTCGAGACGGTGCTTCTGCACGAAAAGGTCTCGAAGCAAGCGGCGCGCGACATGGCGCTCGAATGGCTCGGCAAGGTGCGCGGCAATTCGACGATGGATCCCGTGACGTGGGCGAAGGCGTATCCGCACGAGCTTTCGGGCGGCATGCAGCAGCGCGTGATGATCGCGATGGGACTGATGCTCGGTCCCGATCTCGTCATCGCCGATGAGCCGACGACGGCGCTCGACGTGACGGTGCAGGCGCAGGTCCTGAAGCTCATGAAGGACCTTCACCAGGCGAACAGCGGTGTGCTCCTCATCACGCACGACCTCGGCGTCGTCTCGCAGATGGCGACGAAGCTCGCGGTCATGAAGAACGGGCGCGTCATCGAGACGTCGGATGATCCGGCGGCCTTTTTCGCTCATCCCACCCACCCGTACTCGCAGAGCTTGGTCGGCGAAGCGAAGAAAATGGAGCTTGAATGAAACGAATCGGAATCGTCGGCGCGGGACGCTTCGGCATATCCCTCGCGGAGTCGCTCGCGAATGCGGGCGCGGAGGTGGTGCTCATCGACCGCAACCGTCCCGCGATGCAGCAGGCGGGCGAGTTCGTGACGGCGCTGCAGGCCGACGCCACGCAGCCGCACGTGCTGGAAGAGGCCGGCTTCGGCGAATGTGACGTCGTCGTGGTCGCGATCGGGTCCAACATGGAGGCCTCGGTCATGACGACGGCGAACTGCAAGGAGCTGGGCATCCCGAACGTCGTCGCGAAGGCGACGAGCGAGCTGCACGGCAAGATCCTCAAACGTATCGGCGCGGACCAGGTGATCTATCCCGACCGTGACAGCGCACATCGTCTCGCGATGTCGATCGCGAACCACAACGTGCTCGACTTCTACGAGGTCTCCGACGGTTATTCGATCGCCGAAGTCGCCGCGCCGGAGTCCATCGTCGGCAAGACGCTCGCCGAGGCGGATCTTCGCAAGAAGAAGAACTTGACGGTGCTCTGCATCCGGCGTCCCGATGCCGATCCGAAGAAGCCGCGCAAGGTCATCATTCCGCAGGCGGATGACATGATCAACGAAGGCGACAGGCTCATTCTCTTCGGGGAGACGAAGAAGTTGGACTCACTGGCGTGAGTCCGTTAGGTCAAGGTTTAAGGTGAAGGTGAACAATGGATAATAATTCTTTCGATTTCGGTGCGATGCTTGACGCTCAGTTCGGCGGCATCCGCAAGGGTTACAAGTTCGGCAAGGCGTTCAACGAGGACAAGTCCCTCGTGCGCCCCGAGAAGAAGACGCTCGTCGTCGACTCGAATGACAACGCGGCGATCAAGACGGCGTTCGAGCAGGGCGAGGCGATTGCGGGCGTCGTCGACAAGGAGACGAAGGGCGGTTACGAAGTGACGATCGCCGGCCAGCGCGCGTTCTGTCCCTTTAGCCAGATCGACAAGTTCAAGAAGGACGCCGCGGAGTACGTCGGACGCAAGTTCGAGTTTCTCGTCACCGATTACTCGGTCGACGACCGCGGACTCAACGTCGTCGTCTCTCGCCGTCAGCTCCTGGAGCTCCAGGCCGAGGCGCTCAAGGAGGCCGTCCTCAACGAGCTCACCGAAGGCGAGACGCTGAACGGCACGGTGACGCGCGTCATGAACTTCGGCGCGTTCGTCGACCTCGGCGGCGTCGAGGGACTCGTCCCCGCGCGTGAAGTCGCGTGGGAGCGCGTCGACGACCTCAACACGATTCTCAAGAGCGGCGATGCGATTACGGTGAAGATCCTGCACATCGACCGCGAGGAGGGCAAGGTGACGCTTTCGCGCAAGGAGTGCATGGCGCGGACGTTCAGGCGTACGCCCGAGGACGAGGCGGCCGCGAAGTCCGCCGAGGAGGTCGCCGCGTGGATGAAGGACAACGCGAAGAAGAACGCGGGCTTCGGGACGGGAGCGTTTGATAAGTTGTAATTGGCGAATTGACGAATTGACGAATTGGCGAATTGCGAGGTGGTGAATGAAAATCGGATTTTTTGGTGCGGGCAAGATGGCCGAGGGGATTCTCTCGGCGATTGAGGACAAGACCTCGGTCATCATGGCCGAGAAGGTCGAGGCGCGGGCCGTCGAGCTCGTGAAGAAGTACAAGGTCGTGACGACCGAGGACGTGAAGACCGTCGCGCTGACGGCGAAGACGATCTTCCTCGCGGTGCGTCCCCAGGACGTCGACGCCGTCGCGGCGGAAGTCGCGCCGCTTCTCACGAGCGCACAGACGCTCGTCTCGATCGTCGCCGGCAAGACGCTCGCGAAGTTGCGCGCCGCCTTCGGCGAGAAGGTGAAGCTCATCCGCGTGATGCCCAACCTCGCGCTCCGCGCGAACGCCGGCATGTGTGCGATCTGCGCCGCGCCGAACGCGAAGAAGGCCGACGTGAAGCTCGTCGAGAAGATCCTCGGCGGCGCGGGCGAGACGGTCGTCCTGGACGAGAAGCACTTCGACGCGGTGACCGCGCTCTCGGGTTCGGGTCCCGCCTACTTCGCCTACATGGAAGAGGCGATGATGGAAGGGGGCGTCGCGCTCGGACTCGACCCGAAGGTCGCGCGGCTCCTCGCGGAGCAGACGATGTACGGCACGGCCAAGTTCCTGCGCGAGTCGCAGATGGCGCTTCGTCCGTTCATCGACGGCGTCTGCACGAAGGGGGGCACGACCGCTGCGGGCATGACGAAGCTCGACAAGCCCGCCTTCAAGAAGATGGTCGCCGCGACGCTCGCTGCCGCCGCGAAGCGCTCGAAGGAGTTGGCGTGAGCTTTGGGGCCGTGTAGAGGTGGAGAACGAGGAGATTGGCGTATGAACATTGGCATTTACGGGGGAAGCTTCAATCCGATTCACTTCGGGCATCTGACGGTCGCCCGCAAGGCGCTTGAGGAGCTGAAGCTCGATAAGCTCATCGTCATTCCGGCGAACGTGAGTCCGTTCAAGACCGTACCGCGGTGCGTCCCGCCCGCGGCGGGTAACAGCGGGCTTGGTGACGCCGCGGGCGAGACGCACCGCGGTACGGAAGACAACGCCGCGGGCCGCGGTACGGAGTTCCCCTGGGATCGGCTGGAGCTGGTGAAGGCGGCGTTTGCCGACGATCCGCGCGTGGTGGTCGACGACCGCGAGTTGAAGCGCGGCGGCGTCTCGTACACGATCGACACCGTGCGGGAAATCAAGGAAGAATATGCTCCTTTGTCCACCTCCACCTCTTCTCTCCACCTCTACTTAATCATCGGCGAGGACTCGGTCGAGGGACTGCCGAAGTGGAAGGACATTGACGAGCTGAAGAAGCTGGTGACGTTTAAGGCGTATCCCCGGACGAAGGAGTCGTCAACGGAGATCCGTGAGCTTTTTGCGAAGAACGGCGTGACGCTCAATCCAGACGCGAAGCTCGCGGCGATGGTGCGGCAGGGCGTCGTGCGCAAGAACGCGTTCTGTCCGTGCCGGCTGCAGAAACTGCCGGAGTTCTTCTGCCCCTGCGACGAGTTCAAGGGCCAGCTCCGAGATCCAAACTACCATGGACTCTGTCACTGCCGCCTTTATTTCAAGCCTTGAGTTTTGAAACACGAATAACCATAAAGGGAACATACTGATGAACAAGATGATGTTGTCGGCCCTAGCCGTGGCGGCTCTGTCGGGCTGCGTGTGCGCGAAGAAGACCTGCTGCACGGATCCCGTGATGGGCAATTGGGGGTTGAAGCTCGGCTACGAGTCGATGAATGCGGGTCACATGATCATGTCCCGCGATGCGGACGGCCAGCCGCAGGCGACCGTGCTCTGGCGCTGGGCGTCGCCGATCCCGATGAAGGATGTCGTCGTCGACGGACGTGACTTCAGCTTCACGCATCCGTGGGGCTTCACGGTGAAGGGCACGGTGACAGCCGGAACGCTCAAGGCGGTTGCGATCAAGAAGAACGGCCTTGGCGAGACGAGTGTCACGGGCTGGAAAAATTCCGAAATCGAGCCGGCCTCGACGAAGGACGCGGTCCTCGGCGAGCCGATTGACCTCCTGAAGGACGGCCTCGACGGCTGGAAATCGATGGACGAGAAGGCGAAGTTCGGCTGGTCGTTCAAGGACGGCGTCCTCTCGAACAGCCTCGGGCTCACGCCGGACGGGAAATGGGCAGGTGGCGGCGCGAATCTCATGTCCAAGCGTGCCGACTTCTATGACTTCAACCTCGAGTACGACGTGCGCGTGCCGAAGGCCTCCAACTCGGGCGTCTACCTCCGCGGCCGCTACGAGTGCCAGGTTGTCGACAGCTACGGCGAGAAGGTCAACGAGCACAACATGGCCGCGTACTACGGCCGCGTGGTGCCGTGCGTCGCCGCCGAGAAGGCGCCGGGTGAGTGGCAGCATGTTTCCGTCACGCTCTACAAGCGCCACTTGACGGTCGTCCTCAACGGCGAGACGATCATTGAGGACGCGCCCGTTGTCGGTATCACCGGCGGTGCGATTGATGCGGACGAGTTCGTGCCGGGGCCGATCTACCTGCAGGGTGACCACTCCGATGCGGACTTCAAGAACATGATTCTGCGTCCCGCGAAATGAGGACGCCCGTCGACAAGACGATCGTCTTTACGTTGTATTCGCATCCGATGAAGGATGCGAAGCAGCGTTGGAAGGCCCACCTTACCTTTGCGCCGGGATCGACGGACAACTCGGAGGCGGTGCTCGACATCGCCGACGGGGAGGGGACACCGATCGCGGCGGGTGGGTTCGAATACGCCGGGACGACGATTCCCGTCACGGCGGGACGCGGCGCGCTGCGGTGCGGCGATTTCGTCCGCGGCAAGCATGACGGGGGAATCTGGCTCCATCGCAAGGGAATGCCGCCTGTGCCGGGCGCATTGACGTTTGAATGACAGACGCCGAATGGTTCGAGAGTGTCAAGGCCGGCGAGGACGTCGGCTGGAAGCTGGTCTGGGAGCGCGTCGTCGCGCCCGAGGCCGTGTCGCTGCGGTCCGCCGAGATGATGAAGCGCTATTCGCTCACCGGCGGCGACCTGATGGGGCTTCTTTATGAGGAGATGATCGCTCGCGGCAAGATCGACCTCTTTCGCGGCGAAGGTAGCTTCGAGGGCTGGCTCAAGCGCTACGTGCGCGGGTACGTGCTGAACGCGAATCCGAACAAGCACGGCGTGGTCTCGCTCGAGAATGCGCATCCCGACGACGAGGACGGCGCGACGGGGATGGACGTGCCGGTGCAGGACAAGAAGGTCATTTCAAAGGACATCTGGATCACGACGCATTACTGCTTCCACGATCTCTGGATGGACGATCCCGAAAAGGCCTACGTGCACATCCTGAAGACGCGATTCCATCTCTCGAGCGCGGAGGTGAAGGACTTCCTTGAGATCTCGTCCGCCGGCAATGTCGATCAGATCTTTTCCCGGGCCGTGAAGTTCATGCGCACAGCCTGGCTGCGGCACGATCCCTAGTTTGTCGCCGATTCGAGCGCTTTGAGGTATCGCGAGGGTTGAAAGGTTTTGATATAATACATAATATGATTGATTTTTCACCGACACAGAAGAAGACAATTGCGGGGGGAATTACGGTCCTTTGCCTGGCACTCACGTTTGCGTTCGTCAGTGCGGTCGCCTGGGGGGTTCTGAAACTCGTTTCCTTTGCGGCTTCGGCGCTCGTGCCGGTCTTCTTTGGATTCTTTCTCTCGCTCTTCTTTAAGCCTTACTACAATTGGTGGAAGCGACTTGTGAAGAATCCGACGCTCGCGGTCGTGCTGATGTTGGCGACAGTTCTTGTGCCGTTCGGGTGCATCTTGTGGTACGCGGGGGCAGTTTTGATCGATCAGGCGATCAACCTGATTGCGCAAGGACCGCAGCTCATTCATCACGTGGCGGACTGGTTCGCCGCGACCTTCCCGCGTCTTCACGCATTCCTCTCGCAGACAGGCCTTGTGGACGAAGGACTTGGTGATATTGTCTCCAAGTACGGTGCGACGGCGGTGAAGGCGGGTTCGGGTGCGCTCAAGTGCCTGTCGGGTGTTTTGGTTCTTCTGCTGTCGCTTCTCTTCCTCGTCTTCTTCCTGATGACGAAGGATCGCCGAGGCAGCGAGATCGTCGGGCAGATGCCGTTCTTGAAGGATGAGACGCGCAACTTCCTGGCGACACAGATCGACACGTTCGTCGACATCCTCGTTTCCTTCTTTCAGCGTCAGACCGTCATCTGCCTGATTGAGGGCTGTCTTTACGGGGTGGGCTTCTTGGTTGTGGGGCTTCCCTATGGCTTCCTAATCGGGTTTATGCTTGGGCTTCTCAACCTCGTGCCGCTCTTCGGCACGGTCATCTGCCTTCCCGTTGCCCTGCCGCTCGCGTATTTCGGGGCGGGAGGTTCTGTGATGCGGTTGGTGCTCGTCCTCGTTGTCTGGCTCTGCGGACAGGTGCTTGACGGCTATGTGATCACGCCGAAGGTGCAGGGTGACAAGACGGGACTCGGCTTCGCGGGCGTGATCTTCAGCTTCATCTTCTGGCCGACGGTTCTGGGGCCGCTTCTCGGCCTTCTCCTGGCGATTCCGCTCTCGGCGTTCTGCGTCGTCCTCTGGCGCACCGTCAAGTCGACTTACATCCGTCCCGTCGTCTGACCATGGCCGCCGAACTGACACCGCTGATGCGCCAGTACCTCGCGATCAAGCGCGAGGTGCCGGCGGGGGCCATTGTGATGTTTCGCCTCGGCGACTTCTACGAGATGTTCGGCGAGGACGCGGTGATCGCCTCGCCGATCCTAGGCGCGACGCTCACGCACCGCGGTGACCAGCCGATGTGCGGCGTGCCGTATCACGCGCTCAACTCGTATCTCGCGAAGCTGATCCGTGCCGGCAAGACGGCGGCTCTCTGCGATCAGGTCGAGGATCCGAAGACGGCGAAGGGACTTGTCCGCCGCGAAGTGACGCGCATCGTGACGCCGGGTACGGTGACGGAGGACGGGCTTCTCGACGAGACGACGAACACGTACGCCGCGGCGGTGTCGGGTCTCGGGCTCGCGCTTCTCGATCTCTCGACGGGCGAGTTCATCGTCGAACAGTTCGCCGCGCAGGAAAAGCTCGACGAGGCGCTGGAGCGGTATCATCCGGCAGAGGTGATTGTTCCTGACCGACGCGACAAGAGTGTCGCGTCCCCGGTTGGGACGGATAACGGGGGCGCGACACTCTTGTCGCGCCAGGCGACGCCCATTGAGAGTTGGACGTTTTCGGTTGATGCGGCACTCGATTGCCTGACGCGGCACTTCAAGGTCCTGTCGCTTGATGGCTTCGGACTTACGGACAAGACCGATCTCATCTCGGCGGCGGGGGCGCTTCTCTATTATGTCGGGACGACGCTCCATCATTCGCTCGAGCACGTGCGCAAGATTCAGCTGCGGCAGTCGGACGACGTGCTGGTTCTCGACGTTGGAACGCTCCGCCACCTGCAGCTCATTCCGGTCGGCGACGTGCCGAAGGAGGCGTCGCTTCTCGGCGTTCTCGACGTCACGAAGACGCCGATGGGTGCGCGCACGATGCGCAACTGGATTCTGCGGCCGCTCGCACGGGCGGCGGACGTCAACGCGCGGCTCGACGCCGTGCAGGCGTTTGTCGAGAACCGCGGAGCGCTCGCGTCGCTGCGCACATTGCTGTCGGGGGTCAGGGATTTGGAGCGGCTCATCCAGAAGGTCGACGCCTTCCGCGCGAATCCGCGCGATGTGAAGGCCCTCGCGGCGAGCTTGCGGCCGATCCCGGAGATTTTGGGGGGCTTGGAGAGTGCCGCGGGCGAGACGCACCGCGGTACAGGGGAAGCGATCTCCAGATCGCTTGTTCAAAATCTAACGCCACAATCCGCTCTTGTCGATCTCATCGACAAGGCCATCTGCGAAGACCCTGCGGTGATGCTCGCGGACGGCGGGTACATTGCCTCGGGCTACAATGGAGAGCTTGACGAGCTGCGCGCGATTGCGGCGGAAGGGCATCAGTGGCTTGCCGAGTACCAGGCGCGCGAACAGCAGCGCACGGGCATTTCGAAGCTCAAGGTGAAGCGCGTGCCGGCGTTCGGCTATATGATCGAAGTGCCGAAGTCGTTCATCCCCCAGGTGCCGGCCGACTATGTGCGGCGCCGCACGCTGACGACGGGCGAACAGTACGTCACGGAGGAGCTGAAGGAATACGAGCGCAAGGTCGTCGGGGCGCAGGACAAGGCGATCGCGATCGAGCAGACGCTCTTTCGCGGCGTCCTCGAGACGATTGCGGCAAAGACGGTCGAGATTCAGGAGACAGCGCTTGCGCTCGGGGCGCTCGACGCGACGCTGGCGCTGGCGGACCGTGCGCTGGCGGCGGGATACGTGCGGCCGACGGTCGACGACTCGGATGTTCTTGAAATCGTCGACGGACGCCATCCAATTATCGAGCAGCTCCCCGATGCGGAGCCGTTCGTGCCGAACTCGTCGTTCCTCAACACGACGACGGACCAGATCATCCTCATCACGGGGCCGAACATGGCCGGCAAGTCGACGTACATCCGTCAGGTTGCGACAATCGCGGTGATGGCGCAGATGGGCTCGTTCGTGCCGGCGGCGGCGATGCGGCTCGGCGTTCTGGACCGTGTCTTCACGCGCATCGGCGCCGGGGACGACCTCGCGCGCGGACGTTCGACGTTCCTCGTCGAGATGCAGGAGACGGCGAACATCCTCAACAATGCGACGCCGAAGTCGCTGATCGTCCTGGACGAGATCGGCCGCGGCACCTCGACCTTCGACGGCATCTCGATCGCCTGGTCGGTCGCGGAGTATCTGCACGGCAAGGCGAGCGCGAAGGCGAAGACGCTCTTCGCGACGCACTACCACGAGCTCACCGACCTCGCGGACACGTTCCCGGGCATCAAGAACTACACGGTGAAGGTGAAGGACGAGGGCGGACGCGTCGTGTTCCTGCGGCGAATCGTCCCGGGCATCGCCGAGAAGAGCTTCGGCATTCACGTCGGCGCGATGGCGGGGCTCCCGCAGGAGGTCGTCGGCCGCGCCGAGGAGATTCTCAAGAACCTCGAGGCGAATGAACTCGATGTGAACCGACCCAAGGTCGTGAAGAAGCCCCGCAAGCGACTTTCGGAACTCCCAGGGCAGATGACGTTTTTCTAAGGGGGAGACATGACGAAAGTCGATTACAAGTGGATTATGCTGGGCATCGTCTCGCTGACGTATTTTCTGGCGCAGGGTGTCCGTCAGGTTTACAGTGCCGTCTCGCCGCAGATCGGCATCGACTTCGCTCTCACTGACGCGCAAATTGGGTCCGTCGCCTCGGCCTTTACGCTCGTTTTTGGCGTCGTTTTGTTTTTCTCGGGTTTGGCGGCCGACTTCTTCCGGCGCAAGTGGATGATCGTCGTGGGGACGCTTGTCTTCTCGGCCGGTATCCTGGGTGTCGGCTTTGCGGACGGTTTGGCTATGCTTGTGCTCTGTTACGGCATCGCCAACGCCTTCGGTCAGGCGATGCTCCCGCCGTCCAATTCGTCCCTCATCAGCCAGATGCACGTCGAGACGCGCGGGACGGCATTCGCGGTTTATCAGGCGGCGATCTACGCGGGGAGTATCATCTGCTGTATCGTCGCGGGCTATCTTTCCGACCTTGGCCCCGGACGGTGGAAAACGGCTTTTCTCCTTTTTGGTGCGATTGGCATCGCTTGGGCGCTCGTCGCAACCCTGAAGCTCCGCGACACGCAACAGGAAGCCGGGGGCGGGGACAAGCCGACGCTGCGCGAGGCGTTTGCCGCCTTCTTCTCCAAGCCGACGGCAATTACGTTGATGCTGGCGCTCGGGTGTTATTTCTATCTGCTCTATGGCTACAAACAGTGGGTGCCGAAACTCTTCCTAACGACATTCGACCTGTCGAAGACATCTGCGGCGTTTCATTCTTCGTTCTGGTTCTACCTGGGCGCGGTCGTCGGTGTCTTCCTTGGCGGACTCGTCAGCGACCGGCTCAAGGCGCGGCGGACGGCCGTTCGCCTGGAGGTCGAGATCGTCGCGGTTCTCCTCTCCGTTCCGTGCCTCCTGATGACAGCCTGGGCGGGGTCGTTGCCGCTGATGATTGTGGCCGTGTTTGCGTTCGGCTTCACGACGGGCATTTACGACTCGAACCTCTACGCGGCGCTGATGGACGTCATCAATCCGCGCTACCGGGCGGTGGCGACGGGGCTCTTCGGGTGCGGCGGGTGTATTTTCGGCGCGTTTGGTCCCGGCGTGATGGGGTTCATGAACGATCATTTCACGATTCGCACGTCGTTTGCCTCGCTGGCGGTTTTCGCCCTGGCGGGTGCGGTGCTCGTCTTTTTCGCGCGAATGGTGACCTTCAGGAAAGACGCTGTCTAGGTTGCAGAGGGATATTGGATTTGCAATGATTGGTTGAGACATGGAGAAGTGGCAAGACTATCAGGCGGCGATGGAATTGATTGCCGCATCACGGCGGGTTCTGATCTCGGGGCACTTGAGTCCCGATGGGGATTCCTTGGGGAGCATGATTGCGTTGGCCCGCCTGCTGAAGGGCGCGGGCAAGGAGTCCTTTGCGACGGCCGATCTCAATGCCCTTGGCAAGCCTGGTTTTCTAGAGGGTGTCGAAGATCTCATTCCGGTGCGTAAACTCAAGAGCAGGGCGAAGCGTGCGAAGTTCGATCTCTTCATCGCCGTCGACAACTCGTCCTTTACGCGCATGCCGCCAGAAGTCAAGGCGGTCGCCGAGAAACTCCCGGCGATCTGCATCGACCATCATGTCACGAATGACGGCACGTTCGGACAAGTCCAGATCGTCGACCCGACGGCCTCGTCGACAGGCGAGATCATCTGGCGATTCGCGAAGTGGAACGAGTGGAGCCTGGATCGCGCAATTGCCGAGGCCCTCTGGGTCGCGCTGATCACGGATTCGGGACGCTTCGCGTACGATTCGACCTCCGAACGAACGCTTCGCGCGGCGGGAGACCTGCTCAAGTACGGCGTACGGACGGCTTATATCAATGACATCATCTACGGGATGTTCTCCCGCAAGGCGATCGAGCTCAAGCGTCTCGCCTGGCGGTCGCTCCACATCTGGAAGAACCGCAAGGTCGCCGAGGTGACGTTGACGCGCGACGACTTCCGGGCAGTCCGCGGCACGAAGGCCGAGGCGGAGGATGTCATCGAGATTCCTCGCTCGGTCGCTGGAAATGAGATCGCGCTCTTTTTCTATCAGATTCCGGACCGCACGAAGGAGACACGGTGCTCGATCCGTACGCGCGGCGACTGGGATGCGACCGTTCTGGCCGGCAAGTTCGGCGGCGGCGGACATCGCAAGGCGGCCGGCTGCACGATCAAGGCCCCGCTCGCGACGGCGAAGCGCCAGATGCGTGCGGCGGTCAAGGATTTGCTGAAGGGCCGGTTGAAGACCGAGGTGAAGGTAAAGGATGAAGGTGAAGAGCGGAATGTCTAAGGTTCTGATTCTGACTGACGGCAAGGCCGGACACGAAAACCAGTCCAAGGCCTTTGCCCGTGCGCTTGGTTGTGAGTTCGAGATCGTTCCCGTGCAGTTCAAGTCCAAGTTCCACAAGGCGCTCTCGTATGCGTGCGACCGCCTGGGCATTAGGGCGCTTGGTCTGGTGAGGGGGTGGGAGAGCGTCGCGGGCGAGACGCGCCGCAGTACGGCGTTTGTCGCCGTGATCGGCACCGGGTCGGGAACCTTCTATGCCGCGAAGGCGCTGGCGAAGAAGCTGGGCGTCACGTGCGGCGCCGTTCTCTATCCGCGCGGGTATGACATCGCGTCGTTCGACTGCGTGCTCGCGCCGGCGTTCGACCGTCCCGCGGCGGCGCCGAACGTGATCGAGATTCCGGCGAACCTCGTCGCGGCCGATGCGGCGTTCTACGAGAAGGGCGTCGCGGCGTTCTACAACCACAGCGGCTTCACCGCCGACCAGGTCGCGGCGCGTCCGCTCGTCGCCGTGATCGTCGGCGGCCCCAATAAGTGCTCGACGATGTCCGTCGACTGGATGAAACGCGAATTGGATGCAATCTTCGCCGATTCGGCAATTCGCCAATTCGGCAATTCGCCAATTCTCCGTTGTGTCACAACCTCGCGCCGGACGCCGCCGGAGATCGAGGCGCTGATCGACTCGTATCCGTGGGACTACAAGCTTCTCTATTCGAAGGATCATTTCAATCCGATTCCGGCGTTCGTGAAACTCGCGAAGCGGCTTTACGTGACGGCCGAGTCGACGGGGATGCTCTCGGAGGCCTGTACCTTTGGTTCGGCCGAGGTTGTGGCGCTCGACAACTTGAATCCGGGTTCGCACAAGTTTCGTCGCTTCGTCGAGAACTTGCGCGCTGACGGCTATGTCGACGGATCGCGCAAGGTCGATCTGTCCGCGCAATTTGCGGCGGCGAAAAAGCTGATGGGGTTATGATCGACAGGCGGATCATTGGCGGAATCTACTGCATTTGCTTGCCGGCGCTGCTGGCGACGTATCTGTCTGTTCGGGCCTGTCGTCGGCTTTTGCCGATTTACGAGGAGCGTGAACAGGCGCAACTCAAGGCGGAATGCCGAGAGGCTGTTGAGGATTTGCGGGATCACCCTGAAAAGGGCGTTGGAAGACAGCGTCCCGAGCGTCCCGAAGGCTGGAAGAACGCCTACTCTATCGGAAAGGGACGTTGGGGGTATGTCGAATATGATGACCGAATCACAGTCTGGTATCTGAACAACAAGCGGATGCAGGTCGTTGATGTGCCGCATCCTGATCGTCTGCCGTTCAGTTCGCTCATCCTACCGACGCTCGGCATTGCACTGGTGGTTTTCTGGTGCGTGACGATCGCAGGCTGTTGGCTCTTTTACAGGTCGGTGAAGGAACGCGACGACTTTATTGCTGCGACCGCCCACGATCTGACGACGCCTCTTGTGGCGCTGCGTCGACTCATTCGTCGCGAACCCGGGGAGGCGGTGCGCGTTTCCGAACGGATGATGCGGCTCGTCAAGAATCTGACGGATTCCCTCACGCTTGTGGATGGGCGTCGACATCGCCTGCAGACAGAGGCCTTTGACTTGCGCGCGGCTTATGAAGAGGCTTACGCGCTGTTCAAGGAGGACTTCCGATTCCTTTTCGACGGCAAGGACGTGGCGGTCGAATGTCCTGAACGTTTGGAGGTCTTGGCCGACCGCACGAAAACCGTCCAGATCCTTTGGAATCTACTCGCGAACGAAATGAAGTACGCCGCGCCGTACGGACTCGTGCGCGTCCGTTTTGCGTCCGATCGGACTTGTGTGCGCGTCAGTTTTGTCGATGAGGGGCCGGGGTTGACGGCTGGCGAACGACGGAAGATCTTCCGCCGCTACTACCGTGCAAAGCGCACCTCGCAGAGCGGCAAGGGCGGTTTTGGCATCGGTTTGGCGAATGCGCGGAGCTTTGCCCGCTTGATGGGTGGCGATCTGACGGTTGCGGCGAATGAGCCGAAGGGTTGTGTGTTCACGTTGACGTTGCGGAGGTCTGTATGATTCTTGGAATTGTCTTGGCTGCGTTGGTGTCGGGCGTGGAACTGATGGAGGGCGATTTCGACGGACAGGCGATCACGGTCGAAGGACGGGCGATCGGCTTTACGGAGTCAGGTTTTGCGATCAAAGTTGACGACGTGCCGCTCACCGTCATCGTCGAGGAGCGTCCCGTCTATCTGAAGGCCTGCTCGATCACTCAGCCGCTCGTGGAGGTGACGGGAACGCTGGAGCAGGTTTACGGTTCGACGGCGTCGGGACAGAAAGAGGGTGTCGTCGGCCTGCGAATTCGTCCAAGGTCGGTGAAGGATCTTGTATTCCGTCCCGACGGACGGTTCTTCCTCAACCCGTTCACGCTGGGCGTTCTCGTTCTGCTGCTCGTCATCTATCTCTCGTTCATTTCCCGTCGGCAGCTCAAGACACGCACGTTGATGACCGAGCGCAAGCGCATGGCGGACGACCTGCATGATACGATCGAACAGCATCTCGTCGGGGCTGGAATGCTCCTGCAAATCGGCAAGACGAACGAGGCGCGGGAGATTCTCGTCCGTGCGAAGCGCGAGATGCGTGACATCGTCTGGGGCCTCAAAAACGACGACATGATGCGACTGACGCCGAGCGAGATGATTCACAACTACGCAAAGGCCGAGACGAAGAAGGGTGTCTGCCGTGTTGAGACGCGGCTTACGGGCTTGCCCGAGCGTCTGGAGGCGTCCGCCATGCGCGACCTCTCGCTGATCATCCGCGAAGCCGTCGGCAATGCGATCAAGCACGGCGGGGCGCACAAAATCGCGATCGTCGCTGATCCCGTTGGCAAGAAGGGCTGGAAGTTGCGCATCTCGAACGACGGTAAGCCCTACGAGCCGGAAACGGCACCAGGACCTTCGGAAGGCCATTTCGGTCTCGAGGGTATGAAAGCCCGGGCGCGTCGCCTGGGCATCGATCTGACGATCGGTGTCGCGTCCGGGCGCACGATCGTCACGCTGTCGCCTATTACGACATAGAATCTTGCACCTTTCATATCGGCATGTCTTTTTGGTATAATCTTCACCATGAAGGATGTACTCGTTGACAAAGGTGTTTCGTTTGGACGCAAGGACCTCGTTTTTATCGCGGGGCCTTGCGTCATTGAGTCCCGCGAGATGGCGCTTGATCTCGCGAAGAGGCTGACGGCACTTTCGAAAAAGCTGAAGGTTCCCTACATTTTCAAGGCGAGCTTCGACAAGGCGAATCGCACGAGCGTCGATTCCTTTCGCGGGCCCGGTCTGGAGAAGGGGCTTGAGATCCTCGCCGAGATCCGCGCGACGTTCGATGTGCCCGTCCTCACCGACATTCACGAACCCTGGCAGGCGAAGCCGGTCGCGGAAGTGTGCGACGTTCTGCAGATTCCCGCGTTTCTCGCGCGCCAGACCGACCTCGTCGTTGCGGCGGGCGAGACGGGCGCGGTGATCAACGTGAAGAAGGGCCAGTTCATGGCGCCGGAGGACATGGCGCAGGTTGTGAAGAAGATCGAGTCGACCGGCAACAGGCGAATCGTCCTCTGTGATCGCGGCACGTCGTTCGGTTATCGCAATCTCGTCGTCGACATGCGTTCGCTGCCGATCATGCGCGAGCTTGGCTATCCGGTCGTGATGGATGTCACGCATGCGGTGCAGCGTCCAGGCGGTCTTGGTACGGGTTCGGGCGGCGATGGCAAGTACGCGCCGCTCATTGCGCGTGCGGCCGTGGCGACGGGCTCGGTCGACGGCGTCTTCATGGAGACGCACGTGAATCCAGCCGTTGCGAAGTCGGACGCCGCGAACGCAATCAAGTTTGCCGAAGTCGAGAAACTTTGGAAGACCCTCGTTCAAATCAATGGCATTGTTCGTTAACAGTCTCGTCTTGGCCGCGCTAGCCTTCACCGCTCCGTCTGACGAAGCGGCCGACCGTGTTTCGACGTCGTTCGACCTTGAGGCCTGGTCGCTGAAGCGAGCCGTGCTGAAGGAAGAGGCGCATCGTCTGGCGGTGGCGTTTACGAATTTCACGGCTCGTGCCGCGCAGCCGTCCGAAGATGCGGCCGTTCCTCTCGAGACGCATCCCGACGGTTCGGTCAAGCTCAAAATCGAGGCCAAGAAGGCGTGTGTCTTCGTCGACGAGGGCTATGTCCTCGGTTCGGACGTGTCGATCTTCAACTATGCCGAGGACGGTTCCGAGACGACGCGCATCGATGCGAAGGAATGCCTCATCGACCGCACGACGAAGAGCGGGTGGGCGCAGGGTGCGGCGCGGTTCCGCCACGGCAAGACCGTCTTTACCGGCGAAGACCTCTTCTTTTCGTCACCCGAGCAGTATCTGATGGCTTTCCGCCGTCTGCAGATCGACTCGGCCGACATGCTCTCTGGCGCGGCGCTCGAGGGCAAGATGCCTACGGCGGTCGCCAAGACATCCCTGCCGACCCATCGGCCGGCGGGCGAGTCGGTCAAGATCCGGTCACGCGCGGGAGACTTCGACCGCGCTGAAAACGTGGTCGTCTTCGAGGGGGCCGTGCAGGTCGACTACGTGCCCGACTACCAGATGACAGGTGAGAATCTCTATGCTTTCCTGGATGGCGACGGCCTTAATCGGCTGGTGGCGTTCGGAAACGTCACGCTGACGAACGACGTGCGCAGTGGTGCCTGCGACCGCGTGGTCTTCCGCCGGAAGACGGGCGAGATTGAGATGTACGGCAAGACGGGCGGCGACCGGGCGCATCTGGAGGAGGCGGCGGGTAATGCGGTCGACGGTCGTTGCATCAAGATTTGGCTTGATGGAGAGCAGGTCGAGGTCGTTGATTCCGTGTTGACGATCAAGACGCAGGGCAAAGGAGAATTGAAGAAACTATGACAGATCCTGTGATCGATGCGATGAATGCGATGGCGGCGGAGAAGGGCGTGTCCGCGCCCGACCTTGAGGCTCGGGGCCTGGTAAAGGCCTACGGCGACCGCACGGTCGTCAACGGCATGAACGTGAAGTGTTCGTGCGGCGAGATCGTCGGCATTCTCGGCCCCAACGGCGCCGGCAAGACGACGACGTTTTACATGGTTGTCGGCTTGGTGAAGCCCGAATCGGGCTCGGTGACGTTCCGTGGCGAGGACGTGACGAAGTTGCCGGTCTATCAGCGCGCCCGCAAGGGCCTCGGATATCTCGCGCAGGAACCGTCGATCTTCCGCAAGCTCTCGGTCTGGGACAACGTGATGGCCATTCTTGAGACGCTGCCGATGTCGCGCAAGGAGCGCAAACAGCGTGCCGAGGAACTGCTTGCGCCGTTCGATCTCATGAAGGTTGCAAAACAGCCGGCGTACACGCTTTCGGGCGGCGAACGCCGGAAGCTCGAGATCGCCCGTGCTCTTGTCCGCAATCCGGCGATCCTCATGCTCGACGAGCCGTTCGCGGGCGTCGATCCGCTGAGCGTCAACGAGATTCAAGACATCGTCCGCAAGCTCGCGGCGCAGGGTCTCGGCATCATCATTACCGACCACAACGTGCGCGAGACGCTGTCGGTCGTGAACCGCGCGTATCTCGTCTACAACGGGAAGCTCCTCCGCGAGGGCACGAGCGAAGAATTGGTCAACGATCCCGAGGTTCGCGAGAAGTATCTCGGCGAGAATTTCAGAATGTAAAACAAAACGAAAGGAGAAAAGTAGATGAGCATTGAAGTTACGATGCGGCACAGCGACGTCCGCATTGAGTCCTTGAAGGAATACGCGGAGAAGCGCATGGCGCAGCTCAAGGCGAAGTTTCCGAAGGTGACGAAGGCGCAGATCGTCATCGACATTGACGTCAAGAAGCACATGTACATGGCCGAAGTCGTCTGCAACCGCCTTGGCGAGGTCGCCGTCGGCGCGCAGCAGTTCTCGGAGTCCGCGAAGAGCGTGATCGACGGTGCGGCGGCCCACGCCGAGCGTCAGCTCCTCAAGATGCGCGTGAAGGCCCGCAAGGGAACCGTTCGCGAGCAGCGCGCGGCGTCCGCCAAGAACTGAGGCGACGAGGTCGTGTTGTGAAGAACCTGCCGTCGAAAAACAGCGCGAAGGGGAACCGCTTCTCCGTGGCTGACTTCCTGGAAGCCAGCCGCGAGAAGTTGTCTCTCTCTGTCATTGCCGGCGGAAAGAATCTGGAGCGTCAGATCGAGGAACCGATCATGAACCGGCCCGGTCTGGCGCTCACGGGTTTCTACGAACATTTCGCACCCGGGCGGATTCAGCTGATCGGCAAGGGCGAAATGGCGTACCTGAAGTCGCTGTCGCCGGAGGAGCGGCTCGCGCGTTTTCGCGAGTTGGCCGACCGGAAGGCGTTCTTCTACATTTTTACCAACAGACAGAAGCCCGACGCGGCGATCGTTCGCCTGGCCGAAGAGCGTAACCTCGTGATCATGACGTCACCGCTCAAGACGCGCGTCTTCGCGAACCAGAGCGCGTTCCTGCTGGAGAAGCTCGCGGCACCGACGACGACGATCTACGGTACGATGGTCGAGGTCTACGGGCTCGGCGTCCTGTTCGAGGGCGACCCGGGGCTTGGCAAGTCCGAGACGGCGCTCGGTCTCATCAAGCATGGGTCGGCGCTGATTGCCGACGATCTCACGTGCATCCGCAAGGATGTCGGCAACAATCTCCTCTTTGGTTCGGCGTCCGAATCGACCGAGGGCTATATGGAGATTCGCGGCATCGGTATCATGCACGTGCCGAGTCTCTTCGGCATTTCCGCCGTCCGTGGCGAGAAGCGGCTGCAGTTGATCATCACCTTCAAGCGTCTGCACGACGTGCGCGGCGAAATCGACCGCATCGGGCAGACGCGGCGCGCAAAGACAATTCTCGGGGTCGATGTTCCGAATATCGTCATTCCTGTCTCGGAAGGGCGCGATCTCGTCAATCTCGTGGAGACGGCGGCCCTGCAGCAGAAGCTTATCCTGTCGGGGATCGATCCCGTCTTTGCGCTGTCGGAGCACCTGCGCCTGCGCGCGGAACAAGGCAATTTGAATACGAACAAGAAGTGAGGAAGTAAAATCATGGCAGAGAAACTGACGCGGGAAATGAAGCTGCTCAACAAGTACGGCATGCACGTGCGGCCGGCCGGCCTCTTTGCGAAGCTGGCGAGTCGCTACGACTGCGAGGTGAGCGTTGAGAAGGACGGCAACGTCGTCTCGGGCAAGTCAATCATGGCGCTCATGACGCTGGAGGCCGTGTGCGGCACGGTGCTGAAGGTGACGGCGACCGGGGCGCAGGCGAAGGAAGCTCTGGACGAGCTTGAGGCTCTTGTCGGGCGCAAGTTCGACATCCCGGATGAGCAATAACCGTACAATGGAAACGGTCCGAGGACTGGCCGCCGCCCGCGGTTTCGCGGTCGGCCCGGTCTTCGTCTTTCGCGGAAGCGGGGCGATCCCGATTCCCGAATATGTCGTCGAGCCTGGGTGCGACGGCGACGAACTCCTGCGGTTCAAGCGTGCGCTTTACGAAGCGAAGCGCGACCTTGAGACCCTGATTTCCGCGCTCTACGAGCGCAACGGCCAGACTGAGTCGAAGGTCTTTGAGTGTCATCAGATGCTCATGGAAGACCCGGTTCTCATCGGTCAGGTCGAAAAGCAGATCCTTGAGAACCGCGTCAACGCCGAATCGGCCGTCCGCCGGGCGTTTGATTCTGCTCGTTCCGTGTTCCAGCGGATGAACGACCCGTATTTCCGCGAACGCGTGCGCGACCTCGACGACGTCGAGCGCCGTCTCCTGAAGTGCCTTCTCGGCTTTGCGGTCAATCCGCTTCAGGAACTGAAGACGCCGTCGATCATCGTGGCGGACGACCTGACGCCGGGCGAGACGATCCAGATTCCGCGCGAACTCGTCCTTGGTTTCGCGACGAACGGCGGTTCGGTGACGAGCCATGTCGCGCTCTTGGCGCGGTCGATGGGCATTCCGTCGGTGGCGGGGCTCGGGGACATCACCTCGCGCGTCGAGCCGGGCGAGACGATCCTGCTGGACGGCACGGGCGGCGAGGTGACGATTGCCCCGACGGCGACGGCGATTCGCGATTTCCGTGACCTCATTGAGCGGCAGAAAGAACTTTCGGAGGAAGTCGTCTTCGGCGCACCCGCCGGCACGCTCAAGTCGGGCGGCGAGATCCTGCTCTACGCCAACCTTCATCCTGGTGCGCCATTCAAGGAAGTGCGCGATCTCGGCGCACGTGGCATCGGGCTTTATCGAAGCGAGTACCTGTGGCTGAACGAAGAGGGTGAGCCGTCCGAAGAACAGCAGTTCGAGGCCTATCGCGCGGTCGCCGAGTTCGCGAAGGAAGTCTCGCCGACGGCTTCCGTCACGATCCGCGTGCTCGACATCGGCGGCGACAAGATCGTCAAGGGCATCTCGCAGCTGAACGACACGCATCAGGTTGAGTCGAACCCGTTCCTCGGCAACCGCTCGATCCGCTATCTCCTGTCGCACCCCGACGTCTTCCGCACGCAGCTCCGCGCGATTCTTCGGGCGTCGGCCTACGGCAAGATCCGTATTCTTTATCCGATGATCTCCTGCGTCGAGGAACTTCGCGCAGCGGCGGCGATTCTCGACGAGGTGCGGGTCAAGTTGACGGAAGAGGGCGTTCCTTTCGATCCGCAGATTCCGATCGGTGCGATGATCGAGGTCCCCGCCGCGGCAATCGCCGCGACCGCCATTGCCCGTCACGTTGATTTCATTTCGCTCGGCACGAATGACCTCATCCAGTATGTGATGGCGGCCGACCGCGTCAACGATGCCGTCGCCCATCTCTACCAGCCGACGCATCCTTCCGTCATCTATTTGGTACGACGCGCCATCGAGGCCGCGAAGGCTGCCGGCATCCCCGTCAGCGTCTGCGGCGAGACGGCGGCCGATCCGATCGTCGGAACACTTTGGGCTGCGATGGGGGCGACGGTGCTCTCGATGTCCGCGACGTACATTCCCGTCATGTCCAAGATCTTCTCCAAACTGACGCGCGAGGATCTCGACGACTATCGGCGCACGGTCGAGGCGGCCGGCGACAACCATACGGCCGCCGAGCTCGAAGCCGTCTGCCGCGACTGGATGCGTGCGCGGATCCCCGACTTCGACAATATTGTGATTTGAGTTGAGAGAAGTTGAAGTGTTGAGTTGAAGTTGAAGAATGGTGGAAGTTCCTCTTGTTGTCATTGAGAAGGTTTCTTATTCCGTACCGCGGTGCGCCTCGCCCGCGGCGTCTCCAGGCCATCTTGCCCTTGTTCGTGAAGCCCTTCAGTCCCTCGGGCCCGTCGAGAACGTCGGCGGGGTGATTGCCGCGACGTTTTCGAATCCCGAGCGCTTTCCCTCATTGGCGGTGCGCGTCGCCGCGGAGCTCGGCCTTTCGCCTTCAACGCCGGCGTTTGACTTGCAGATGGCCTGCAGCGCGTATCCGTACGCCGTCTATCTCGCGGGACGCCTCGCGGCGGATACGGGCAAGAAGGTGCTTGTCGTCAACGGCGACTGCCAGACGCCGCTCGTCGATCGCGCCGATCACGCGACGGGCGAGATCTTTTCCGACGCGATGACCGTGAGCGTCATCTCGTCCGATGCGACAGCGACGGAGAAGAGCTATTTCGATTTTCTCTCGCGCGCCGACGATGCGCTGACCTGCTCGGCGACGGGTCCGATCCATATGGATGGCATGAAGGTCTTCACCTTCGTGGCGACCGAAGTGAAGGCGATGCTGGATCGCTTCGTGACCAGCGCCGTACCGCGGCCAGCCTCGGGCGCGGCGCTCTTCATCCCCCACCAGGCGAACCCCTACATGGTCCGCCAGCTTGCGAAAGCTCTCGGCCTCACGGAGCAACTCCTGACGCTCGATCCCGCGCTCAAGAATCCGGGGAGCTGTTCGATTCCGCTGACGCTTGCGACGAACACGGACCGCATCCCGACCGGCGGAGCCACAGCCTTGATCGCCGGCTTCGGTGCGGGCTACTCCGCGGCGGTCGGCCTTGTTAAGGTTTTATGAATCGTCCTCAGCAACACATTCTATCCAACGGCCTTCGAGTCGTGCTGGTTCCCTGTGAAGCGGAGTCCGTTGCGTTCGGACTCTTCATTGCGTCCGGCTCGCGCCATGAGACGGCGAAGACGGCTGGCATTTCGCATTTCATCGAACACATGCTTTTCAAGGGGACGCCCACGCGGCGCCCGATCGACATCACGCGGGCGATCGAAGGACGTGGCGGCAACTTCAACGCCTGTACGGGCGAGGAATCGACCTGCTACTTCGTGCATTTGCCGAGCGAGTATCTGGAGGAGGCGGTCGACATCATTTCCGACATGTACCTCAACGCGACGATTCCCGCTGACGAGTTCGCACGCGAGAAGGATGTCGTGATCGAGGAAATCAAAATGTATGCGGACGAGCCGGACTGCGTCGCGATGGAGAACCTGCAGGCCGCGCTCTTCCCGAAGCATCCTCTCGGGCGTCCCGTCGCCGGCAGTGCGAAGTCGCTCGGACCGCTGACGCCGGACGACTTGCGCCAGTATATCAAGGCGCACTACCTGCCGACGGCCACGATAGCCGTCGTCGTCGGCGCATTCGAGCCCGAGATGGCGCTTGACGTCGTCGCGCGGGCTCTGGGGGAAAGAGGTGGGAAATCTTTGTTGCGACGCGACAAGAGTGTCGCGTCCCCATTGTCCACGCCAGCCGGGGACGCGACACTCCTGTCGCGTCGGAATAAAAACATTTCTTCCGCAGTTCTCCTTCCTCCGACCCCCGAAGTCGTCGCGCGCAAGGATGTCAATCAGGCGCAGCTCGCGCTCGGGTATCGCACGTTCGGCATCCACGACGAGCGCAAGTACGCGGCGACGGTGCTGGACGCGATCCTCGGACGTGGCATGTCAAGCCGGCTTTTTCAGGAAGTGCGCGAGAAGCGCGGACTCAGTTATGACATTTCCTCGCGGATGCAGTTCTTTCAGGATGCGGGCTTTCTCTCGATCACGGCGGGACTCGACGCCGCGAAGGGCGACAAGGCCCGTGCGACGATCGACCGGGAGTTGCAGAAGCTGGTGGCGAAGCGTGTCTCGGTGACGGAGCTCAAGCGCATCAAGGAGTTCCTTGTTGGCAATTTCCGGCTCTCGCACGAGAAGGTGACGTCGAAGCTCTTCTTCTACGGCAACACCGCGCTCTCGTTTGACCGCCTGGTGATGCCGCAAGAACAGGTCGAGGCCATCAAGCGCGTGACAGCCGCCGACGTCCAGGCCGTGGCGGCGGAAATCTTCCGTCCCGAAAACGCGAGTGTCAGTTTGGTTTTGCCGAAAACGATGTCAAACGGGCGTGAATGACTGCCTACCGGAGGAGTCCAAGAACTCGTTAGACAGGCGGTTGTGTGATTGCTCGGGAGTGTGGTATAATATTTGCTGGAGAATCGCACGATATGTCGTACAACAGACAAGGAAAACACAAATGAGCAAAATCAAAACACTACTGGCTGCTGTCGCTTTCCTGTTGTGCGGCGGAGCTAAGGTCAAGTACTTCAAGTTCGAGTACCGCTTCGTGTAATGGACCTCATCGCGAATCTTGAAAAGCGCTCGCGGATCGTTCGCGAGATTCGTGCGTTTTTTGACGCGGAGGACTTCGTCGAGGTGACGACGCCCGTACGGATCGCAGCGCCGGCGCCGGAGCCGCACATTGACTGTCCGACCGTCGTCAGGGGGGGTGAAGTCTCCTATCTGCGGGCGTCCCCTGAATTGCAGATGAAAAAGCTGCTGGCCGCGGGCATGGACCGAATCTATCAGATCGGTCCCTGCTTTCGCGAAGGCGAATTCGGCGCGCGGCACAATTCCGAGTTTACGATGATCGAGTGGTATCGGCGGAACGCCGACTATCGCGACATCTATCGCGACATGAAGGGGCTCCTGACGCGTCTGCTGTCGCGTTGCTCATCGCGGACGGACACGGCTTTCCGCGAACTGAAGGTGCGCGATGCCTACCGCCGCGTCGCGGGGTGGGATCCGTGGACGGATTGGGATCAGGATCGTTTCGACTACGATATGGCGACGAAGATCGAGCCGTCCCTCGGCGCGGGACTCGTCTCGCTGTGGGATTATCCGCCGCAGGCGTCGTCCCTAGCCGTCGTTCGGGACGGCGTGGCGGAGCGGTGGGAACTCTATCTGGACGGCATCGAGCTCGCGAATTGCTTCACGGAGCTCTGTGACGAAGGCGAGCAGCGGCGGCGCTTTGTCGCGGCCCGGGAGGAGCGCAAGACCTTGGGCGAGAGTGACTATCCGATCGACGAGGAGTTCCTGTCGCTTGTGCCGTTGATGAAAAGCGCCTCGGGCGTGGCGCTGGGCGTCGATCGTCTGATTGCCGCGCTTTTGGGCGAGACGGACATCCACGCCGCGATGGTCGGAGATTGATTTTTTAAGAAATAAGGGGAAAACAAATGACATTCTTGAGTGCCGTGTTTCTGGCAGCATCGACAATCTCCGCGCCGCAATATCGTGGTGTGGTTGAAGGCTATTACGGGCGTCCGTGGGGAACCGACGGCCGTGTCTCGCTGATGAACTTTATGGGATCGCGCGACCTTAACACCTTCATCTACGGGCCGAAGGACGATCCGTACCATCACGCGAAGTGGCGCGAGCCGTATCCCGCGAAGGAGGCGGCGGACTTCCAAAAGCTCCTGAAGGTCGCCCAGGCGAATCGCATCAACTTCTACTGGGCGATCCATCTTGGCAACTTCAAGGATGAGTATGTCGCGCTCTTCGGTAAGCTCGAGGCGATGTATGCGCTCGGCGTGCGCTCGTTCGCGGTCTTCTTCGACGACTTTGGCGCGGCGGACGCGGATCTCCACGCGACGATCGGCAACCGTGTCATCGGGGAGTTTCTTCAAAAGAAGGGCGACTGTGCACCGCTGCTCGTCTGTCCGAACGTCTACTGGGGTTTCGGACACCCGTACCAGAAGCAGCTCGGCGAGAAGCTCGACAAGACGGCGATGATCATGTGGACGGGTCGTGCGATCTGCTCCGACATCCGCGCCGAGGACGTCGCGAAGATCACGGCCGACTTCCGGCGTCCCCCGTTCATCTGGTGGAACTGGCCGGTGAACGACTACTGCCGCTCGAAGGTGCTTCTCGGACGCCTCTATGGTCTTGATGCCTGCACCTACGCGGGCGTGGTGCTGAATCCGATGGAGAACTGCGAGCTCAACAAGATCGCGATCCATAGCTTTGGCGAATGGTGCAAGAATCCGTCGGGATTCGATTCGCAGAAGGCTTGGGACGAGGGCTTCGCGCAGATCTTCACCGATCCCGAGGTCGCCGCCGCGATGCGCATCTTTGCGCTCCACAACTCTGACCAGGGCCCGAACGGTCATGGTTATCATCGCGAGGAGAGCGTCGCCGCGGCACCGATCTGTCATGCGGTGCGCACCGAACTGAAGAAGTATGGCGACCTTTCGGAAGAGACGCGTGACAAGCTTTACAAACTCTTCCTTGAACTCGACAACGCAACATTCACGCTCGTCCGGAAGCTGCCGGCGGAGAATCCCGAGATGTTCTGGGAGCTTGAGGGCTGGCTTCTCGACCAGATGCACATGATGGACTGCGGCATGATCGTACTCGACCTCTTGGAGAACCGCGATCACCGCCACTGCCAGAAGGCCGTCAATCGACTCTACAAGGGACGCCACTTCCAGAAGCTGACCCAGCAGAATCACATGGCGAAGTTCCGCGCCGCGACATTCGAGAACGACCGTCGTTACATCAAGCCGCCGCATACGGCTGATAAGGAGATTTTGCCGATGGTCATTGACCTCCTGCGGTTCTCGTTGGCGCGCGAGTATCGGGTGCAGAAGGGATGCGACTTCGCCGACGTCTTCGGCCTGAAGGCCCTGACCGGCGCGGTGGCCTTCCCGAAGCCCGTGCTGTATCAGGAAGAATCTTCGGTGGGCCTCGAACGCGTCTTCGAGCAGCGTCAGTTCGCTTCGGACGAATGGCTGGGGCTACAGCTCCCAGACGGCGTCGCCGTCAGAACGATTGACGTCCGCCTCGGCAGCGTGACGGCGCGGGAAGCCTGCGTCCTTGAGGTTTCGGCTGACGGCAAGACCTGGCAGAACGTGCCGAATGTCGTGCGGACCGAGGGACGCCTTCTGGCGCAGACGATTCCGGCTGGAAACTGGAAGCGGGTGCGTGTCCGCAATGTTTCCGACAAGCCTGTTGACGTCAAGCTTAACCTCTTCCGGGTAGACGTGACGGGCGCGATCAATTCCGTCGACGCACTCCTCGAGGCGCTCGTCGACAAGTGATGCAATTCCATCCACATTCCATGATTGTGCCAGGCACAATCATGGAATTTTGATATAATATCCACCGATGTATCTGAAACAACTAGAAATTCTCGGCTTTAAGTCGTTCGCGGACAAGACGCGGCTCGACTTTGATCCGGGGTTGATTGCCATCGTCGGTCCGAACGGGTGCGGCAAGTCCAACGTTTCGGATGCGATTCGGTGGGTGCTCGGTGAACAGAAGCCGACGGCGCTTCGGTGCTCGAAGCTAGCGGATGTCGTCTTCAACGGAACCGACACGCGCAAGCCCCTCGGCGCGGCGGAAGTGTCGATTACGTTTGCGGACTGCGAGAAGGAACTGGGCACCGACTATCATGAGGTGACGATCACCCGCCGCGTCTATCGCGACGGCTCGGGCGAGTATTTCATCAACAAGCAGCAGAGCCGTCTCAAAGATGTCCAGCATCTCTTCATGGGCACGGGTATCGGCACAAGCTCCTACTCGGTGATGGCCCAGGGCCAGATCGACGCGATTCTCTCGTCCAAGCCCGAAGACCGCCGCGCGGTCTTCGAAGAGGCCGCCGGCATCACGAAGTTCAAGATGGATCGCAAGGAGGCCCTGCGCAAGATTGAGCAGACCGAGCAGAACCTTCTCCGCGAGGCGGACGTCCTCCGCGAAATGAAGCGGCAGATCGCATCCCTCCAGCGCCAGGTCGGCAAGGCCCAGAAGTACAAGGAACTCCGCGACCAGCTCAAGGGGCTCGACATTTACGTTTCGAAGCAGAAGATCCACGCCTTCGATCAGGAACTCGAGCAGAACGCGATCAACCGCAACGAGATCGACAAGGCAATCGCCGAGGCGCAGGAGACCGTCGCCGAGGCCGAGCAGACGGCGCAGGACCTCCACGCGCAGGTTCACGCCCTTGAGGACCGTCTCCAGCAGCTCGCCGCCGAGCAGGCCCAGGCCGAGAGCGCGTACCAGCGCAGCCGCGAGGTGATCGGCGTCAATGCGACGCGTGTCGAGGAATACCGCACGTACATCGCGCGTGACAAGGCCGAGATTGCGGCGTCGCACCAGCAGCTCGAAGAGGTGCGGATGCAGGCCGAGTCGCTCAGCCAGAAGACCCATTTCCTTACGGAATCCCTCGCCGCGCAGAAGGAGTCCCTCGCGCGCGCCGAAGAGGAATTCTACAACCTCCAGCAGACGATCGACCAGAAGCGCGAAGCGGTCGCCGCGCGGCGCCGCGAAGTCGCCGAGACGACCCGCACGGGCACGCTCGTCAACGACAGCGAGGTGAATCGCAACGGCGCGGTCGAGACCTGGCGCGCCGGCACGAGCGTCACGACGATGATGAAGCGCGAGGACCTGATGGCCGTCGTCACGCAGGCCGAGGACGAGCTCCGTGCGGCGGAGATGCAGCACATCCCCGCGTCGCAGAAGCTGACCGAATGCCGCATCGCGACGAGCCAGATGGAGCAGGAGCTCTCGTTCATCGGACAGCAGGAGGCGTCCGCCCAGCTGCGTCACGACGAGCTCGAACGTGTGATCAAGGGACGTGAGGCGACGATCAACGAGTATGAGGACGCGATGGCCCGCCTGACGGAAGAGAGCGGCGATCTCCTCGATCAGCTCGACGAGCTCAAGCAGAAGGCCGAGAGCTACGTCGACGCGATCAACGACGAGCGCGGCAAGCGCGCCGAGATGCTGCAGCGCATTACGGCGGCGGATGCCCAGGTCTCGCAGAAGCGCGGCGCGCTCGACCAGGCGCGTGACTTCCGCGGCAAGCTCGAGGTCCAGGCGACCGAGGCGAATATGCGCCGCCAGAATGTCTTCGAGCATTTGCAGGACGAGTACGGCCTCTTCGCCGACGCCGCGATGCGCGAGCCCGATCCCGAGTGGAAGGGCGGCGTCGTGCCGCCGATGGACGAGCTCGAGGGCACCGTCGGCCGCCTGCAGGCGGAAATCGCCGCGCTCGGTCCCGTCAACATGGTCGCCATCGATGAGTGCCGCGAGCTCGAGGAGCGCTACGCCCGCGAGAAGGCTCAGGAAGAAGATCTCCTCGCCGCGAAGGCGCAGCTCATGGAGCTCATCGGCAACCTGAACGACACGTCGGGGCAGATGTTCCGCTCGACGTTCGAGACGGCGAACAAGAACTTCCAGACGATGTTCACGAAGCTCTTCGGCGGCGGCGAGGCGCGCCTCGTGCTGCTGGAGAACGAAGAGGATCCGCTTGAATGCGGCATCGACATCATCGCCCGTCCGCCGGGCAAGCGTCCGCAGTCCGTGACGCTCCTCTCGGGCGGCGAGCGCACGATGACGGCCGTCGCGCTGTTGTTCTCGATCTTCATGATCAAGCCGGCGCCGTTCTGTATGCTCGACGAGCTCGACGCGGCGCTTGACGACGCGAACATCGGCCGCTTCGTCGCGCAGCTGCAGGAGTTCCTCGCCCAGTCGCAGTTCCTGATCATCACCCACAACCAGCACACGATTGCGGGCAGCGATCTCGTCTACGGCGTCTCCCAGCAGGAGAAGGGCGTCTCGCGCGTCATCTCGATGAAGCTCTCCGACCTCGGCGTCAAGGCGAAGAAGTAAATCGTTAGGGTGTTGTCGGGGTCGGACATTAGTGGTGGGGCTTGGGTGGTGGAGTTGCCCAGCGAATGTATCGTTCCGAGATTCGCCCGAGCCTTCGTTTCTGATGCGGCGATGATTTGATATAATATTCGCCTGATGACAGAAAGCGGGAAGACGAATGGGACGATTAATCGGTGGAGCGCGACGTTCGCGCTCTCGACTAATTGGTGCAATCGGCGTCTGGAGTCCGGGGAGGAGATTGTCGATATGGCGCTCCGTCTGGGGTTCAAGGCGTTGGAGCTCGGCTTCCATACGACGGATTTCCAAGTGAAGGGCTTCAAGGCGCGGCTCGATGAGATGCCTGTCGGGTCTGTGCACGCATTTTGTCCCGTCCCGATTTCCGCACCGCAGGGGTATCCCGAACTTTACCACCTCGCCTCGTTCGACGAGGAGGCGCGGAAGATGGCTCAGTTCCAGATTCGCAAGAACATCCGCTTTGCTGCGGAGATGGGGGCCGACGCGCTTGTCCTGCATCTCGGCCGTGTGATGTGCCGCGGGTGCTTCTCGCGTTGGGACTTCAGTCGCCGCGTGAAGCGCGGCCTCAAGATGATTGACATTGCGAAGAAGGAACTCGCCGCGCTTGTGCCTGACCTCGAGGCGAACAAGGTGACGCTCGGGCTCGAGAACCTGCCGTATCTCGAGGGCTTCCCCGCCGAATGGGAGATCGGTCAGCTTTGCGGCGACTGGGTGAAGCCCTGGTTTGACACGGGGCATGACTTTGTTCGGCATAACTTCGTACCGCGGAGCGTCCTCGCCCGCGGTGCTGGTACGGGGGAGCTTGGAGACGCCGCGGCCGAGAAACAGCCGAGCGAAGCGACGCAGCCGAAGGCCGCTCGCGGTACGGGGCTGGACGGTACGGTGTTGGGCTTGCACATCAACGACTCGGTCGGAGGCGATGACCATCTCGCGCCGGGACAGGGCAAGGTCGATTTTGCCGCGCTGAAACCGCTTGCCGAAACGGTGCGCCACATCGTTTTCGAACCCCACGCCGGCATCACCGAACCCGAACTCGCCGCAGGCCTCGCCTATCTCAAATCCCTTTGGCAATAAGAATCTCCCACCGCCACTTATCACTTAACACTTATCACTTAACACTCTCATGACCCAGTTCCCCTCGACTAACGACTTCATTCTCAAATGGCGCGGTGATTCCCTTGACGTGACCCTGACCCTCGATGCGCCGCGGAAGGGACGCGCCGCGTTCCGTACGAACCTCGGCAACGCGCGCATCCGCCGTCGCGAGATCATCGCCGAGACCGAGCGCGGCGAGACGCCGCTCGCGCGGGCGTGGACCGATATCCCGATGGCCGAGACGGCGCCGGGCGTCTTTCACGTGACGATTCCGCTCAATGAGGTCGGTATCTTCTCTGGCAAGGCTTGTTTCTTCCCGGAGGGCTCGAACGTACCCGAGTGGCCGGAGGGTCCGAACACGCACGTCAAGGTCGAGAGCGCCGACACGCGCACGAACAACTCGATCTACACGGTCTTCCCGCGTCAGTTTGGCTCGTTCCGTGCCGTCGCCCGCAAGCTCGACTTCATCATGGGCGACATGGGCTTCAAGATCATTCAGACGCTGCCGCCGTTCCCCGTGCCGACGACGTACGCGGTGATGGGCGAGTATGGGTGTCCGTTCGCCGCGACGGACTTCTTCTCGGTCGATCCGGCGATGGCCGAGTTCGACGAGTTCGCGACGCCGCTCGATCAGTTCCGCGAGCTTGTGGACGCCGTCCATGCCCGCGAGGGACTCTTCTTCGTTGACCTGCCGGCGAACCACACGGGCTGGGCATCGACGCTGCAGACGCATCATCCGGACTGGTTCTCGCATGAGGCCGACGGACGCTTCCATTCGCCGGGCGCGTGGGGTGTCAAGTGGGCGGACCTTGTCGAGCTCGACTATTCGAAGCCGGAACTCCGCGCTTACATGGCGGATGTCTTCCTCTTCTGGTGCCGGAATGGCGTGGACGGCTTCCGCTGTGACGCGGGGTACATGATCCCGCTCAAGACCTGGGAATACATCGTCGCGCGTGTCCGCGAGGAGTATCCCGACACGGTCTTCATGCTCGAGGGCCTCGGCGGCAAGCTCGAGGTGACGGACGCGCTTCTCGCCGAGGCGAATCTCGACTGGGCGTATTCGGAAATCTTCCAGACCTACGACCGCGGCGCGTTCGAGTGGTATCTGCCCGGAGCGATTGCGCGGTCCGAGAAGTTCGGCACGCTCGTCCACTTCGCCGAAACGCACGACAACGACCGCCTCGCGAAGAGCGGCGTCACTTACGCGCGCTTGCGCGTCCAGCTCGCCGCGCTGCTCTCGTGGCAGGGCGCGTGGGGTATGGCGAATGGCGTCGAGTGGTACGCGACCGAGAAGATCGACGTCCACGGCAAGAACGACCTCAACTGGGGCGCGTCCAACAACATGGTGCCGCTCATTTCGCGGCTCAATGCGATTCTCTCGACACATCCGAGCTTCGCGAACGCGAGTCACCTCGAGGTCGTGACGCGCGGCGAGGGTAATACGCTTGCCGTCGTCCGTACCGTCGCCGTCTCGGCGACAGGCGCTGACAAGGTTCTCATTCTCGCCAATCTCGACTGCGCCAATGGCGCGACGATCGCGTGGGACGCCGCGAAGTTCCCGGGGGGTGAGGTCACCGATCTCATCACGGGAGAACGGCGCTACCTGTCGGGCAAGGAGTTCCTCAAGCCGGGCGAAGTGCTGTGCGTGGAAGAAGTACCCGGCGTGACCTCACGCCGTGGCGCTGACACGGAGGTCTTGAGTCAGTCGGCTGTTACCGCGCCTCGGCGTGAGGTCACGCCGGGTACTCGTCACACCTTCCATTGGGTGTATCCGCGGGACGCGCGGCGGCAGGTCTGCGTGCCGGAGAACCAGCTTCTGGAGGTTTCGGCGCCGCATCGTTTCCGCCTCGAGATTGTCGATCCGGCGACCGGCAAGACGATCCGCGCCTATCGCTCCGTCCCCGCCAACCTCTCGTCTTCAACCAATCTCTCAACCTCTAACCTCAACCTCATTACCTTTGACGCGCCGCACTATAAGGGCGACGGCACGGCGTGTCGGCGACTGGTCTTCAAAATGACGGTCTATGCCGCGCATGCGACGACGCGGACGGTCTCCGAACTCTTGATCCCGCCGCGCTCGCGTCAGGCGAAGGTGAAGCTGTCGCTGATGGGTGAGGAGGTGCGCAAGAATCCGCTGATGCGCACGATCCTCTCGAACGGCGAGGGGGCCGCGGCGCAGCTGCGCGTCGCCTGGGGCTCGATTGCGAGCCAGTACGACGCGACGCTCGCGGCGAATCCGAATCCCGATGTACCGTCCGACCGTCTCAACCTCTGGGCGCGCACACGGTGCTGGCTGCAGCGCGAGGGCTATGTGCGCGAACTCGACATGAAGTGTGTGACGCGCTTTACGGCCGATCCGGCGGGACGCTTCGCGACGTGGGACTTCCGTGTGCCGTGCGGCATGGGCCGTGAGACTGCCTTTGCGTTCACACTCGCGCTGGAGAAGGGCAATGTCGCGCGGCTTACCGTGACGCGCGGCGACGCAGGCGAGGACGATGTCGGCGATCAGGTTCGCCTTGTGTTCCGTCCCGACATCGAATGGCGCAGCTTCCATGCGACGACGAAGGCGTATGGTGGGGCGGAAGGGCTGTTCAGGGAGAAAACCGTACCGCGGTGCGTCTCGCCCGCGGCGGGTAACGGGGATGGGCTTGGAGACGCGGCCTGCGGCTGTCTCGCTTCGCTCGGCTGTTCGGGCGAGACGCACCGCGGTACGGCTGCGGGTACGTCGGCGGGGTTTGACTTCGCGCCGTATGGGGAGACGTTCGCGATGCGCGTCGTCAATGGCGCGTACCACCACGAGCCCGAGTGGATCTACAACGTGTCGCACGCCGAGGAGGCGGCGCGCGGACAGGACGGCTCGGGCGACCTCTATTCGCCCGGCTGGATCTCGGCCGACCTCAAGGTCGGCGAGACGGCGGAGATACTAGGGGGGCTGAACACCGTACCGCCGAGCGTCCTCGCCGGCGGCGTGGCAACAGGCGTCTTGGAGAGTGCCGCGGCCGAGAAACAGCCGAGCGAAGCGACGCAGCCGAAGGCCGCTCGCGGTACGGTGTCTTTTGCGACTGCGCTCGCGCAGTCGCTGGACCTCTTCATTGTCAAACGCGATGATTTGAAAACCGTGATCGCGGGGTATCCGTGGTTCCTCGACTGGGGACGCGACACGTTCATCTTCATGCGCGGTATGATTGCCGCGGGGAAGATCGAGGACTCCGTGCGCATCCTTCAGGCGTTCGCCGCGTTCGAGGAGAACGGGACGCTTCCCAACATCATCTACGGCAAGACGGCCGGCAACCGCGACACGACCGACGCCCAGCTCTGGTTCATCCGCTGTGTGCAAGAGGTGTCTCAAGTACCCGGCGTGACCTCACGCCGTGGCGCTGACACGGAAGCCTTGAGTCAGTCGGCTGATACCACGCCTCGGCGTGAGGTCACGCCGGGTACTATATCCACGCTCAAAAAGACTTGCGAGTCGATTGTCGACCATTACATCTCGGGGACGCCGAACGGGATTCACATGGATCCGGAGTCGGCGCTGATCTGGTCGCCGTCGCACTTCACGTGGATGGATACGAACTATCCAGCCTGTACGCCGCGCATCGGGTATCCGGTCGAGATTCAGGCGCTCTGGATCTCGGCGCTTCGCTTCCTCGGACGCACGGAACTCGCCGAGAAGGCGCTGGCCAGCGTCACGAAGTATTTCAAGGTTGGGGGAGAGGGGCTTGGAGACGCCGCGGGCGAGACGCACCGCGGTACGGGGTACTACGATTGTCTCGCGGCACCGAATGGGGAGCCTGCGGCTTTGGCGAAGCCGGAGGACACGATCCGTCCGAACCAGCTCTTTCTCATCACGCTGGGCGTGCTCGACGACAAGTCGATCCTCGCGGCGACCGAGGAACTGCTCGTGCCGGGCGGAGTCCGTTCGCTCAACGCGGAGCATCCGATGTATCGCGGCGTCTATGCGGGCGACGAGGACACATGCCGGAAGCCCGCGTATCACAACGGGACGATCTGGGCGTGGCCGTTCCCGCTCTATGCGGAGGCCCTGGCGATGACGAAGAGCTGTTCGAAGGAGGTTGCGCTGCAGCTTCTCGCGACGGCCGTCGAGAACGTCAACGCGGGCTGTCTCTGTCACGTGAGCGAGAACGCCGACGGCGATGCGCCGCATGCCCAGAAGGGCTGCACGGCTCAGGCCTGGAGCGACTCGGAACTTCTCCGCGTCTGGCTCAAGCTCGGCGGCAAGTGAGGTCGGGGTCTTTCCCCGTGAGATAACGGATCGCGCAGGCGAAGCCGGCGGTCTTGAGGATCTCAAGAGCCGAGAGCAGGAATGTGCCGCGCCAGTGGGTCTTCTTCGGGTCGATCCGGGCGCGGACGTTGCGGACGGCGAATTTGTGGACGACGGCGCGCTCGCGGAATTCGCGGGACATCGCGCCGGTCGGGCGAACGCGCCAGTCATAGCCGCAGTCCCCGACAACGCCGAGACGGCGGGCGCGGGTCGCCAGTTCGGTGATGAACATCGCGTCTTCGTAAAGACTCAGGCTTGGGTCAAAGCGGAGACCTCCAAGGGTCTCGCGACGGACGGCACAACGCCAGACGCCCGCCATTTCGCGTTTGCAGCGCGTCCAAAGTCCTCCGGGAAGGAACAGTTTCGCGAGATCGCGCAGTCGGTAGCCGAAGACGGCGCGCCAGAGACGGCGACGGATTGCGTCGCCGACGTAAGTCTGGTTGACGTCGGAGGGCTCGTGGCGGATGCCGTCCTGCGCGTATCCCGTCCAGACGAGATCGGCGTTGGCCGCTGCGCGGATCAGGTTCGCGATCCAATCGGCAGCAACCATGTCGTCGGGATCGGCAAAGAGGATGAGATCGCCCGTGGCAGCGTCTAATCCGGCGTTGCGCGCGGCGGAAACGCCCCGGTGGGGACAATGCAGGACCTTGAGCGTGTGCGGGACGGCAGGCGAGGGGGATGTGTCGAGGATTCCGGTCGACCCGTCCGTCGACCCGTCGTCGACACAGATGATCTCGACTGTCGCCGCGGACTGGTTTTCGGCTGCGGTGCGCACCGAATCAAGGCCGGCGCGGAGATACGGGGCGACGTTGTAGACGGGAATGATGACGGAAACGATCATTGTTGCCGTGTATTATAGCACAGCGCGGCGCGGATAAAAAATGATATAATACGCGGCATGAAAATTTCAGGTACGATTACGGCGCTGGTCACCCCGTTCGCGAAGGACGGTTCGGTCGATTACGGCGCTCTCAAGGCGATTGTCGAGGAGCAGACGGCGGCGGGCATTGAAGGCATCTGCTCCGTCGGGACGACGGGCGAGTCGCCGACCCTCTCGCATGAGGAGCATCACAAGGTCATCGAGAAGACGATTGAATTCGCGGCGGGCAAGTGCAAGATCATTGCAGGAACCGGCGCGAACGCGACGGCCGAGGCGATCTCGCTCACCAAGGCGGCGATTGCGGCGGGCGGTTCCGACGCGTGCCTGCAGGTGACGCCGTACTACAACAAGCCGAACGCGGAAGGGCTCTATCGCCACTTCATGACGGTCGCCGATCTGGGGCTTCCAGTGATCCTTTACAATGTGCCGGGCCGCGCGGGCAAGGAGATTCCGCTCGACGTCGTCGTGCGTCTCGCGGCGCATCCGAACATCGTCGCGATCAAGGAGGCGGCCGGTTCGGTCGAGCGTGTCTCGGCGATCAAGAGCCGCTGTCCCGACTTCACCGTTCTCTCGGGCGACGACTCGCTCGCGCTGCCGATGATCTCGGTCGGTGCGGAAGGCGTCATCTCGGTCGCGTCGAACGTGATCCCGCAGGAGATGGGCGATATGGTGCGTCTCGCGCTTGGCGGCAAGTTCGTTGAGGCTCGTGCGTACCACCAGAAGTACTATCCGCTTTTCCACGACCTCTTCATCGACACAAATCCCGTGATGGTGAAGGAGGCGCTGGCCCTGCGCGGCAAGTGCGGACGCGTCTTCCGTCTGCCGCTCTGCGAGACGACCGACGCGAATCTCGCGCAGATGTCGGCGACGCTCAAGTCCCTCAATCTCATCTAACACGTAACCGAAAGAACCACGACAACATGAAGACCCTCCGACTCTCCGCTCTTGCCGCTGCGGCGGCCCTCGCGTTCGCCGGATGCGACTCCAAGCCCGAGCTACACATCTACACCTGGAGCGACTACATCTCCCCCGAGGTGATCGAAGGCTTTGAGGCCGAGTACGGTTGCAAGGTCGTCGTGGACACGTTCGACTCGAACGAGACGATGTACGCGAAGCTCAAGGCGGGCGGCAAGGGCTACGACATCATCATGCCGAGCTCGTATCTCGTCGCGACGATGGCGAAGGAAGACCTCATCGTCAAGCTCGACCATTCGAAGATGCCGAACGTCAAGGCGAACTTCGATCCGCGCTTCGCGAGCCAGATCCTCGATGCGTCGCTCACGTACAACGTGCCGTATGCCGTGACGTACACGGGCTTCATGTATTTGAAGGACAAGGTACCGGAAGGGGCGGACGTCAACAGCTGGACGATCCTCGAGAATCCGGCGGTCAAGGGCAAGGTGACGCTCCTCGATGACATCCGCGAGGTGATCGGCGCGGGCCTTATGGTGAACGGCTTCAGCGGTTCGTCGTCCAATCCGGCCGAGATCGAGAAGGCCGTTGAGACGGTCCTCAAGTGGCGCGCGAACATCCGCAAGTTCGACGCGGAGA
Source organism: uncultured Verrucomicrobiota bacterium (assembly GCA_945834475.1). Lineage (GTDB taxonomy): Bacteria > Verrucomicrobiota > Kiritimatiellia > RFP12 > UBA1067 > UBA1067. The sequence goes on along the minus strand of CAMAHK010000003.1, from coordinate 9,330 downwards.
GCTACAAGACCGAGGTCGCCTCGGGCGCGACGTGGATCGGCCACGGCTATTCGACCGACACGACGCAGGTCATCGTCGGCGACGAGGAGGAAGGCCTTGCGCCGCGTGAGGACATCGGTTTCGCGCTTCCGAAGGAGGGCTTCTCGATTGCGTTCGACGAGATGGTGCTCGCGAAGGATGCGCCGAATCCGGACCTTGCGTATGCGTTCATGAACTACGTCTACGACGGCGAGAACGCGAAGGTCAACATGGAGTACATCATGGGGCCGTCGCCCGTCAAGCCCGGCATTGACGCACTCGACGAGGACTACCGCAATCTCCTCGTCCTCGACGACGAGACGATCAAGCACGGCCATGTCATCAAGCCGCTCGATGACGCGGCGATGGAGCTCTATAACAAGGCTTGGGACAAGATCAAGGCGACGGAAGTGCGCAAAAGCCGCATACTGAGTCCGTCGAAAGTCGCGGCGTGGCTCGAAACGCAGTCGTTCCCCACGGGAGCCGAAGGTCGGCTTGCGCGGGGACTTCTTATTGGCGACTGGCGCGTCTCGGCAACAAGCGCGCGATGCGCCTTAATTTGATATACTACATCGCTGATGGTTTCAGTGTCAAAGAATGAGGTGTAAAATATGGATGGAGAGAAGACGGCTGCTCGCTCGCTGAAAGATGTTCTGGACGCGAAGGGCGTTGATCTCAAGACGGCGATCGTCGATTATCAGGGAACGATTTATCCGCCAGGCTCCGATCTGGCGTCCGTCCCCTATGTCGAGAATGCAAAAATCGAAATTTTTCGAGTCGTTTCCGGTGGCTGACGTAAGATGAGACTTGCGTCTACTTTGACACTCTCGCACAGGATTGTGCTATAATATACAGGTTATGAGCGAAGAAAAGACTAATGCGATTGACTTGGGTTCTCTGGGGGCGTTTGACTTTACGCCGGCTTGGGCCAAGAAAGACGAGAAGGTCACGGTCGAGGGCGGCCGTGGACGCGTTGAGGACGATCGGCCGCGTTCGGGTTTTGGCGGTGGCGACAAGCCGCGTCGGAACTTTGGCGAGGGCCGAAAGCCCTTTGGCGAGCGCAAGCCGATGGGGGACCGTCCGCGCAAGTCTTTTGGCGATAAGCCGCGCTTCGACCGTCCGAGTTTCGAGAAGCCGCAGCCGCTCGCGTGCGAAGTGAAGATCCTGCCCGAGACGAAGGCGCTTGGCACGATCATCCGCAAGATCCAGGGCGACACGCACGCGTACAAGCTCAAGGACCTCGCGTACTTCTTCCTCGACAATCCCGAGTCGATCCTCCTGAAGATTTCTCCTAAGGCTCCACAGGGTTCTCAACCTCAACCTTCGACCTCAACCTCTTTTTATCAGTGTAAAGTCTGCGGTTTTGCGTCCACGAAGGAAGAGGATGTTCTCGAACACGTCCTCTCGGCGCATCTCGGCGAGTACTACGATGCGAAGGAGATCGACTGCGAGCCGCCGAAGGGCAATTTCACGTGCGTCGCGAAGTGCGGGCTTTCGGGCATCCTCTTGGGGCCGCCGAACATCCATGAGTTCAACGCGGTCGTCAAGAAGATGATCCGCACGAAGTATCCGAACATGTCCGAGGCGGACTATCGCTCCCGCATCGAGATGGTGCGGGATACGGAGTCCATCGAAGCGTGGCGGGCGAGCGCGGTCAAGAAGACGGTCTTCTTCCACAAGGGCGAGGCCGAGACCGAAGGCGCGGCGCAACTGACGCGTGAACAGGCCGAGGGCGAGTTCAAGCGTGTCGTCCTGCCGTCGCTTGTCGACAAGCCGAAGCACCTCATGATCAAGGCGAGCGTCGCGGCGACGTCGCCGGCGAAGCCGCTCGTCTGGGCGGTCAACGACGCGATTGCGGCCGAACGCCGCGCACCGTACGCGATGATCTACGCTCTCCGCGGCGCATTCCATCACCGCAAGCTCAATATCTTCCGTGCGAACGAGGCGCGTGGTCCCGAGTTTGTCGTCGCGGCCGAATTGAAGCCGTTTGACGCCGAGCACGCGATTCCCGAGCTCGCGGCCGTTTCGAAGTATCTCGATGCGCATCCGTGCCTTGACAAGTCGGAGTTCCCGGCGGAGATTGCGGACTTTGAGAAGCACCTCCAGTGGCTCGTCTCGACGGGTCATGCGGTCTCGTTTACGAACGGCGTCTACTCGGCTGTCGAGAAGAATCCGAAGTACGGTCCGCAGTGGAAGAAGCGGAAGGCCGAAGACCGTACCGCGGTGCGTCTCGCCCGCGGCGCTGAAACGGAGGAGACTGAGGTTGCGGCTGTTACCGCGCCGTCGGCGGGGACGCACGACGGTACGAATTTGATTTCTGAAGAGGAGAAGAATGATGAAGTTGCCCCTGTCGTGGCTGAATGATTATGTGAAGGTCGATGACATCGACCCGAAGGAACTGGCGGAGAAGCTGACGCGTGCGGGACTCCAGGTGGAGTCCATCGACACGGTCGGCGGCGATCCGCTCTCGGATCTCATTGTCGTCGTCGAGGTTCTCGAATGCGAGGCGCATCCGAATTCGGATCACCTCCAGGTCTGCAAGGTGACGGACGGCACGACCGAGTATCAGGTCGTCTGCGGTGCGCCGAACATGCGCAAGGGCATCAAGACGGCGTTCGCGAAGATCGGCGCGCTGATCCCCGAAGGCGAGTTCAAGATCAAGAAGGGCAAGCTCCGCGGCGTTGAGTCCAACGGCATGTGCTGCTCCGAGAAGGAACTCCACATCGGCCAGGGTGCGGACGGCATCATCGAGTATCCGGCGGAAACCCCGACCGGCGCGCTCGTCCGTGACATTGCGAAGCTCGAGAAGCCCGAGGTCGTCTTTGATATTGAAGTGACGTGGAACCGTCCCGACGCGCTCTCGATCGTCGGCCTCGCCCGCGAATACGCGGCGATCCTGAACCGTCCGCTGACGCTCCCGCCGACCGACTTCACCGAAGAGGCGACGGACGTCAACTCGGAGGTCAAGGTCGTTGTTGAGAATCCCGCGAAGTGCCTCCGGTACACCGCCCGCGTCGTCACCGAGATGACGCCCGATGCGCCGAGTCCGGACTGGATGGCCAAGCGCCTCGAGCTCTGCGGCGTCCGTTCGCTCGGTCTTGCGGTCGACGTCACGAACTACGTGATGCTCGAGCTCGGTGCGCCGATGCATGCCTTTGACCACACGACGCTGAAGGACCGTACGATCGTCGTGCGCGACGCGAAGGAAGGCGAGAAGATGATGACGCTGGACGGCGTCGAGCGCAAGCTCGATCCGTCAATGCTCGTCATCTGCGATGCCGAGAAGCCGAACGCCGTCGCGGGTGTGATGGGCGGCGAGAACTCGGGCATTGCGCCCGGCACGAAGACGGTGATGCTCGAGAGCGCACTCTTCGAGCCGACGACGATCAAGGCGACGGCGACGACGCTCGGCCTTGGCAGCGAATCCTCCTACCGTTACATCCGCGGCGTCGACAAGGACATCGCCGACACGGCTTCGCGTCGTGCCGCGCACCTCCTGCAGCAGTACGGCCACGCGAAGATCGCGAAGGGCCTCGTTGACATCGACAATCGCGTGAAGGGCGAGCACGGCACCAACGAGCCCGTCACGCTCGACTTTGACCGCGCGCGCAAGCTGATCGGCATCGACATCGGCAACGACGCGATGGTGTTCATCCTGCAGTCGCTGGGCCTCAAGGTGCTGTCGACGCTCGACCGTTTTGCGGCGGAGAAGTCCGTTGCGTTCGAGATTCCGTCCTGGCGCTGGGATTTGACGATGGAGGCCGATCTCGTCGAGGAGATCGCACGTCTCTACGGGCTCGACAACATTCCCGATACGATGCCGTCCGCGCCGTCCGTCTCGCCGCTTTCCGACGCACCGTTCCGCGCGAAGGCGAAGGTGCGCGAGATTGCGATGGGGCTTGGCTTCTCGGAGGCGATGCACTATTCGTTCCTCTCGGAGAAGGAGCTCAAGGACTTCGCGGGGGCGAGCGACACGCGTCTCATCATTCCCGATCCCGTCTCGGCGGAATACGGTGTCATGCGCGACAGCCTGCTGCCGCAGCTCTACCAGACCCTCGGCCGCAACGCGGCGCACGAGGAGTCGGCGATGCTCTTCGAATTGGGCAAGGTGTTCTACACCGTACCGCGAGCCGTCCCCGGCCGCGGCGTTGACCAGCAAAACACGGCGCCGACTTCCATTCCCTGCGAGAAGGAGATGCTCTCCCTCGGTCTTGTCGGTCCCGTGGGACGCGAGGCGCTTCGCCGTCGCGCGGCGGTGACGGAAGAGGAAGCGGTCCTTTGGATGAAGGGCATTGTCGAGGAACTCATCGCGAAGCTCCATGCGGGGCGCGTCGAGTTTGCGCCCGTTGACCATTCCGCCTTCGCGGCGGCGCTTTCGGTCAAGCTCAACGGCAAGACGATCGGCGTTCTCGGCGCGGTCTCGGCGAAGCTTCGCCATCCGTTCCGTCTGACGACGCAGATGGCACTCTGCGAGCTTGAGGCGAAGATGCTGCTCAAGAAGACGAACGAGACGGGTCGCGTCTCGCCGGTTCCGCAGTTCCCGTCGGTGAAGCGTGACATCGCGATCACCGTCGGCACGGGTGTCACGAACGACCAGGTCGTGGACGTCATCCGCAAGAACGGCGGCAAGGAGTTGACAAAGGTGATGCTCTTTGATATCTTCAAGACGTCTCGCGCCTACTCGCTCGAGTTCCGCTCGGCCGAGAAGACGTTGACGGATGACGAGGTCGGACGGGTCTTCCAGCGTATCGTCGATGCGCTGAAGGGGACGGCCGGCGTCGAAGTCCGCGAGAGTTAAGAAAGCGTGGGTCCTGTGTTGCTCGCGGATTCAGTTGACATTTCTCGGCCGACATTTTAAATAGGGGGCGCAAGCCCACCGGTTTGGAACTTGGGTTCCGAGGACTCGACACTACGGCAATGTGGGACTTTTTAAGCGATAAGCGATAAGTGATTAGCGATAAGCGAGGAAGGATTTGGATTGATGCGGACAATTCTGATGGTACTGGCGGCGATGGTGATTTCGATTGCTTCGGCGATTGAGATTCCGAAGGCGAGCGGCAAGGCTTTGGGGGTGTCGAGGGGACGGGCTTTCTCCGAAGGCCTCGTGTTTATCAACGGTAAGTACCTTGAGCCGCCGTATGTTGTCGAACGTTGGGGCACGGGAATCCGGATCAATGGCACGCCGGTCATCGGTCAGATCGTTGACTGGTCGGACTTCCTCAAGACGCAGTCCGGCGTGAAGGTCACGAAGACGGAGTCCACGCCGGCGGCGGCCGAACCCGAACCGGAGCCGGAGGTCGAGGAAGAGGAGGAAGAAGAGGATGACACCTATAGCTCGCTCGACGACCTCTTTGACGACGATCCGAAGCCGGCCAAGAAGGCCGTGAAGAAGCCGACCAAGAAGAAAAAAGTCGCCAAAAAGCGTCCCCCGAAGCCGACGACAACCGTTTCGTATGTGCTGGACGGCGATTTCGTCATGAACGATGCCGCCAAGGCTCTTGTCGCTCGAGTCAACAAAATACGGACCGACCTTAACGCCACGCTTCTCAAGGGTGGCATTCTTATCTTCGGCGACCGCTATGCGCGTGTGTCTGCTGATACGCATTCGGCCGAGCAGGTTCTGTCCGCGCTTCCGGATATCCTTAAACAGAGCACTTCCGCAGACGACGTGCTTGCCGCAGCCCGAGCCGCAGGCCTGGTCTATCTGACGCCGCCGATCTGCGCCGACCTTTACGCGAACAAAATTGACTACCTCAAGTTGCAGCGTCGCAAGGCGAAGTGGCAGGAAGACAAGAAGTTCAAGAGCCTTATCAATAACTCGGGATCGAAGCCCTTGTTCTAATCAACATGACGCTTGACCACATCCGCAATTTCTGCATCATCGCCCACGTTGACCACGGCAAGACGACGCTGTCGGATCGCATTCTCGAACTCACCAACGCCATCAGTGCGCGCGAACTGAAGGAACAGACGCTGGACGCGATGGACCTCGAGCGCGAACGCGGCATTACCATCAAATCCCATCCGGTGTCGATGCACTACACGGCGAAGGACGGGAAGACGTATCTCTTCAATCTCCTCGACACGCCCGGCCACGTCGATTTCGCCTACGAGGTCTCCCGTTCGATGGGCGCGTGCGAAGGGGCGCTCCTCGTCGTCGACGCCGCGCAGGGCGTCGAGGCGCAGACGGTCGCGAACACCTATTTCGCGCAAGACGCGCAGCTCGAGATCGTGCCGGTCCTCAACAAGGTCGATCTCCCGGGTGCGGACGTGAAGGAGGTTTCGCGCGAAGTCGAGGACATTCTCGCGATTCCGATGGACGATCCGCTGCTCGTTTCGGCGAAGACGGGTGTCGGATGCCCTGATGTTCTCGAAGCAATCGTCAAGCGCATTCCGCCGCCCGAGACGAAGGGCACCGACGCGCCGCTTCGCGCACTCGTCTTTGACTCGGTCTTCGACGAGTTCCGCGGCGTGATCACGTATGTGCGCGTGATGGACGGCTCGCTTGCGGCGGGCCAGACCGTGAAGTTCATGGGGTCTGGCGTCACGACGACGGTGCATGAGGTCGGCATCTTCTCGCCGACGAAAAAGCCGGTCGACGCGCTCACCGCGGGCGAAGTCGGCTACATCGTCGGCACGGTGAAGGATCCGAGCGAGATTAAGATCGGCGATACGGTGACGACGCAGAAGCTCGGCGCGACCGAGGCGCTACCCGGTTTCCAGGAACTGCGTCCGACGGTTTTCTGCGGCATCTACCCCATGTCGACGGACGAATTCCAGAAAGTCGAGGCGGGGCTTGAAAAGCTTCATCTCAACGATTCTGCCTTCACTTTCCACCACGAGTCGTCCCTCGCGCTCGGCTTCGGCTTCCGCTGCGGCTTCCTCGGGCTTCTCCACATGGAGATCGTTCAGGAGCGTCTCCGCCGCGAGTTCGGTCTCGACATCATCTCAACGGCCCCAGGCGTCGTTTACAAGCTCAAGCTCAAGAACGGCGAGGAGAAGGAACTCGACAATCCGCTCCAGATGCCCGATCCGTCCGTTCTCGAGACGATTTCCGAGCCGATTCTCGAAGCGCGCATCATCACGCCGTCCGAGTCGATTGGCGATGTGATGCGCGTCGTGATGGATCGCCGCGGCTTTGTGGAAGGGACGGAGACGATCGACGCGAAGCGCGTGATGCTCCACTGCAAGCTGCCGCTCAACGAGATCCTGATCGACTTCCATGACACGCTCAAGTCCATTTCGCACGGCTATGCGTCGATGGACTACGAACCGGCGGGCTATCAGGTCTCGGACATCGTGAAGATGGACATTCTTCTTAACGGCGAGACGGTCGACGCGTTTGCGACGATGGTTCACCGTGACAAAGCCCGCAACCGCGGTATCCAGATGTGCAAGGCGCTCGCCGACACGATTCCGCCGCACCAGTTCAAGATTCCGGTGCAGGCCGCGATCGGCCGCGAGATCATTGCGCGCGAAGACATCCGTCCGTTCCGCAAGGACGTTCTCGCCAAGCTCTACGGCGGCGACGTGACGCGCAAGATGAAGGTTCTCGAGAAACAGAAGCGCGGCAAGGCGCGCATGAAGGAATTCGGTCATGTCAACGTGCCACAGTCGGCATTCATCGCCGTCCTGAAGGGCACGATCAAGGAACATTAAGGGGGATTCGTCAAAATGAGTATCAGCAAGCAGGTGGTGTCGCTCGTCGCTCTCGCGGGATCTTTTACACTTCAGGCACGGACCTTTGAAATTGCGGCGTGGCGTGGCGAGACGGTCGCGGCGCTGGTCGAGGACTTCGCCGAGCTCGGGGATGCGCCGGACGGCATCGGCGTGCGCGTGGGCGTCTTGGAGACGGTGAAGTACGCGCCGAGGGTGAAGAGTCTCAAGCGGCTCGAGGCCTATGACCGTGTCGTCTGGGGCAAGGACGGGGACGGTCCGCGCGTCGTGGAGGTGTCCGTGCCGGCCGATGCAAAGCCCGGTATTTATGCGTGCGGACTCATGAATATCCGTGTCGTCGATCGGGTTCTGCCGCCGGCGAAGGACTGGAAGTACTTCCTCGATCTCTGGCAGCACCCGTGGGCGGTCTCCCGCTATTTCGGCGTGGCGCCGTTCTCGCCTGAACATTACCGCCGGATGCGTCCCGTCTGGGAGCTTCTGGCGACGGCCGGACAGAAGACGATTACGACGACGATCCTGCCCGAGGCGTGGGACCATCAGTGCTATGACGCGTATGGCACGATGATTGGCCGGATCAAGAAGGACGACGGAACCTGGCAGTTCGACTATTCGATCTTTGACGCGTACGTCGCGTTCGCGCGCTCGTGCGGACTCGGGCCGGACATCTGCTGCTACACGATGTGTCCGTGGGGCTATGTCGTGCGCTGGCAGAACGAGCGGGGCGAGACGCAGTCGTGTGTCGCCAAGCCCGGTACGAAGGAATTTGAAGAATACTGGGGGCCGTTCCTTGACGATTTCGCGAAGCATCTTAAGGCCAAGGGTTGGCTGAAGCAGACTTATATCTCGATGGACGAGCGTTCGCTCGAAGACGTGCGCCTGATCGGCGCGTTCGTGCGCCAGCACATCCCCGAGATGCGCATCTCGATGGCGGGCAACGAGTTACCGTCCAAGTACGGCACGGTTGTTGACGACTTCTGCATGATCCTGGACGACAAGATCAACGCGGACTATCTGAAGGAAGCGGCGGAGCGTCGCGCGAAGGGGATGGTGACGACGTATTACGTCTGTTGCTGGCCCATCTATCCGAACACGTTCCTCTCCAGCGAGGACGGCGAGGCGTTTTGGCTCGGGGCCTATCCGGCGATGATCGGCCTGGATGGTTTCCTGCGCTGGGCCTGGAACAGCTGGCCGAAGAATCCGTATGTGGACGCGACGTACTGGAACTGGCTGCCGGGCGACACGTTCTTTTGCTATCCCGAAGGCGAGCCGAGCTGGCGCTTCCTCGAACTCCGCAACGGCATCATCGCCGCGGAGAAGATTCGTTTGCTCAAGGAGAACGGCCTTTCAGACGACGACTTGAAGTCCGTCGCGGCACTCTACAAGCAGGACGAGGCGCGAGCCAACAAGAGCGACTTCGTCAAGATCCGCGAAGCGACCCAGAAGTTAGTCAATCGTTGATTCTGTTTCCACGATTGTGCCAGGCATAATCGTGGAAGTACTCGGTCAGTCAACACCGCTGCGCGGTCTTGACCGACCTCGGCATCTGAGCATCTGAGCAAAAGTGCATCTGAGCTTTTAGAGGCATGACAGTCGGGACAATCTCCGCGCGCACAGGGATTGGCAAGGGAACGCTCT
>CAMAHK010000002.1 GCA_945834475.1 uncultured Verrucomicrobiota bacterium | reverse complement strand
CCCGACTTTCCAAGAAAAGAGAGAAAACTCCAGCATTGCCTGAGTTTTCTCTCTTTTCGGTTGGTTTCGCTTCCGTTTTTCCACTACATCAGAGCAGTCCCTCCTCGATTGTCTTGCCGTCGATCTTCGGCGGGGGCTGCGGTGGCAGACGCAGACCGAGCTGCGAGAGGACGAGCGCGACGTCATTCTTGGGCTCGCCGTAGCGCTGCATCACGATCTCGCGGCCGTCCGTGGTCGGTATCTTCACGTCGACCATATAGATCTTCCTCATCTTGTCGAAGATCTGCCGGGGTGTCAGTCCGCTCGCCTTGCTCCGGGTCAGGTTCTTCAGCGTCGCCTGAAGGCAGTAGGCGACGTAGCTGACGAAGATGTGCGCCTCGATGCGACTGTCGAGCTGATGGTAGATGGGCCTCAGTCCGAGGTCGTTCTTCACCTCCTTGAACGACTGCTCGATCTCGCCCTGGATCATGTACTGCTTCCAGAGTACCGCCGGATCGGCCTCGGTCATGTTCGTGCGCAGCAGGTACGTCCCCTCGTTGCTCCGGGCCTCCTTGATCCCCTCGAGGTCGAACGACCACGAGAAGTTCTCCTGCGTGACCGTCGTGTCCTTCGGCTTCGGCTTGCGGATCCTGAACAGTCGCCAGGCGCGTCCGGCCTTCGACCTCGCCACCGCAAGTCGCGAGATGAGCTCGTCCCGTGAAAGCGCCTTGCGTTCCTTCTCGACTGGCCTGCCGTCGTCTCCGACTTCGACGCGCCTTCCGATGCGCACGTCTATCGAATGGAGGACCTTCATCACCGCGCGCATCTTCGACTGGCGCATCGCGTGTTCCTTCGTGAAGCGGGCCATGCTGTGCGTCAGGACGTACTTGTCCGTCCCGTCCGCCGCATACTTCACGCGGATGCCGTCCTGCACATGCGTCCACTCCTGTCCCGACAGCTTCTCGCCGAGCGCGCCGACCGTGCTGCGCGGGGATCCGACGAGGTACTTGAAGCCGAGCGAGCGCATCTTCTCCAGCGTCTCCTCCGTCGGGACGCCGCGGTCCATGAGCCAGAGGCTGTCGAGCTTGCCGTCCTTGCCGTACTTCTTCACGAGCCTGTCGACGAACTGCATCTGCGTGCCCTTGTCCGACGTGTTGCCGGGCATGACCTCGTAGGCTAGGGGCAGCCCGTCCGGAGTCATCACGAGCGCGATCACGACCTGCAGGCAGTCGCCGCGCTTGTCCCGGCTGTAGCCGTGGCGCAAAAGCTCGGACGTCTCGGCCTTCGTCCCGTCCACCTCGAAGTACGTGCTCGTCAGGTCGTAGAGGATGACGCGGCAGTTCGAGGAGAAGAGCCCCGCCCAGCGGGCGCGGAGGAACCCGAACATCGCGTCCTTGTGCGTCACGAGCCGGTCGAGGCAGCCGTAGAGCGTCGACTTCGACGTGTAGGACGACTCGCCGAGCAGGTCTCGCACGGCGGTGTCGTCGTACCAGTCGCGGTGCATCCTCCACTCGCTGCCCGGCGACGTCAGGCGGTAGAGGACGATGGCCTTGAAGATCGCGAGCCAGTCCGTGCCGTGCGAGCTGGGCGGGAGCCTGCCTGTCCAGAACGAGTCCAGCCCGACGAGATCCCACAGGTGGAGCCCGAGCCAGCACGCGCCACATTCGCGGATGTTCTCGACCTTCATCTGGCTCAGGCGGATTCGGATGGGGTTCTTCGTCTCGCGCGGAGGCTCCGGCGGAGGAGGCGGAATCAGGTAGCCTCGTTCGTCGACCTCCTTGCGCTCGTCGAGCTCGCTGATCGCGTTGAGCCAGGCGTTCTGCCGGTCCTCGTCTATCTCGCCGAGATAGAGAAGCTGCCGCTGGACGACGCGACGCCCCGCACGCGAGTTCTCCGCGACGCTCCAGTAGTCATGGACCTTGCCGTCCTTGAATCGTGATGTCTTGCGTAAAAACATGAGGGTATTATCTCATGTTCTCGCGGCTTTTCAAGACACCAAAGTCTTCACTACAACTTTTTCGGAAAAATCAGGCCGCTATGTTGCCAAATGATGCGGAAAGTCCGCAAGTTCGGTCCGAAACTTTTTCTAGTTTACCGATTATCAGGAAAGTCGGGCTAGAGGACTAATGTCCAGGAGTTGCTCTCGGTGGAATTTTTGGATGAACGCTTTGCGCAGTATGCTGGTTTGATATCGGGAAACCTCGCAAGTACAGGACGCTGTGAGCTTGAGAGGCATTTCCAGATTAGAAGATAAGATGATGGGTGTTGAGGAGGCGGGGTATCTATGGGGTGCGACTCCATTGCGGAATTTTGTTGATAAGTCGGATTGGCGTGGGGCGGGCTTGTGAATCAAGGGTTGTGATACTTCGAAGTAGTCTCATAAATATGGGATTATAGGTCTGACCTTCGGTCTCGTATTTATGAGACTGTTGATGGTATTGACGGAGGATTTTGAGTTCCCTTTGGCGTGGGGATGGTTGTTTGGTTGCAGAGGAGGCGAGGCGCCTCCTCCCCGGGTGCGGTGGTGGGCGTACCTTTGTGTCAGCCCTGGAATTCGCTCATTGTCGCCTCGCCTTCGTGGGCGATGTGCTTCGGGGCGATAACCTGATAGGCCGTCAGGACGAGGATCTTCAGGTCGAGGAAGAAGCTGTGGTGGTCGACATAGTCGACGTCGTAGCGGAACTTCGTTTCCCAGTCGAGCGCGTTGCGTCCGTTCACCTGCGCCCAGCCGGTGATACCGGGAAGAACCTCGTGCCGGCGGTTCTGTTCGGGCGAGTAGCGCGGCAGGTAGCGGATCGGAAGGGGACGCGGACCGACGAGCGACATCTCGCCCTTGAGGACGTTCCAGAGCTCGGGCAACTCGTCGAGGGAGGAGGCGCGCAGGAAGCGTCCGAACTTCGTCAGCCGTTCGGCGTCGCTGCCGTCGCCCGCGCGCATTGAACGGAACTTGACGAGACGGAAACTCTTGCCATTGAGACCTGCGCGTTCCTGATGGAAGAAGACGGGTGCACCCATCTTGATGCGGACGAGCACGGCGACGAGCGCCGCGACGGGCACCCAGAAGGGGGCTGCGACGAGGACGACGAGGAGATCGAACGCCCGCTTCATTACGAGAAGACGTCCTGTACGAACTGTTGCGGCGGCGGTTCGGGTTCGGAGGACTGGAAGTTCTCGCCGGGCTCGGTCGCCTCAAGCGGACGGTCCTCGAAACGCGTGTACTCGCGGATGAAGTTCGTCTTTACCTCGCCGATTTCTCCGTTGCGGTTCTTCGCGACGTCGATGATGGCGAGCGCTTCGTCGCCAGAGTCCTTCGAGGTCGCCGTGCGCGAGGGGCGGCGCAGGAGGAAGACGACATCCGCGTCCTGTTCGATGGCTCCCGAGTCGCGGAGGTCGGAAAGCTTCGGCTTCTCTTCTTTGTCGCCGCGCTGTTCGTTCGCACGCGAGAGCTGGGAGAGAACGATCACCGGGATCTTCAGTTCCTTGGCCATCGCCTTGATTTGTTGGGAAATCATCGACACCTCAATCTGGCGCGAGCCCATGCGCGCGGCTTCGCGGCAGGTGCAGAGCTGGAGGTAGTCGATGACGATGAGCTCGATCTTGTGCTGCTTGTGCATGCGGCGCGCACGGGCACGGAGGTCCATCACGTCCAGACCGGCCGTGTCGTCCACGAAGATCGGCGCACGCCGGAGTTCATCCGCCGCGTGGAAGATGTTCTGCGTGAGCATTTCCTTCTCGCTCTTCGGGACGAGGTTCCGGGCGACGCGCCACATGTTGACGTGGGCGCGTCCCGAGACCATACGCTTCGTGAGTGCCTCGACGGGCATCTCGAGCGAGAAGATGCCGACGGGATGCATCTTGCCGCCGTCGGACTCGACCGGCGGGTACATGCCGTTCTTGAGCGTCAGCATCTGTCCGAGCGCGGCCGACTCGGCGATGTTCATCGCGAGCGAGGTCTTGCCGACGGACGGACGCGCGGCGATGACAATCATTTCGGCGGGCTTGAGGCCCTGAAGCTTTTCGTCGAGATGACGAAGACCGGTGGAAAGGCCTTCCATCTTCTTGCCGCCGGACTCAAACATCTTGTCGAGGCGTCTGAGGCTGTCCTCAACCGCCGCGCTCCAGCTCATCGTCTTGTTGTCCTGTCCGCCGATTTCGAGGAAGGACTTCTCCGCCTCGCCGAGGAGGGCGCCTGGGTCGGGGTTCTTCTCCTCATCGTAGCACTTCTCGATGACCTTCGTCGAGCGCTCGATCAGTGTGCGGCGCAGCTGCTTCGCCTTGACGATCGAGATGTAGTGCTCGGCGTGCGCGGCGGTCGGTACCTGGTCGATGACGCCCTGCAGGTAGCCGATGCCGCCGATCGCCTCCATCTTTGCGGTAACGTTCAGCTCTTCGGTGAGCGTCAGGATGTCCAGCGGCTTCGACTGACGGTTCATCGTCAGCATCGTCGCGTAGATCGTGCGGTTGCGGGGATCGAAAAAGCTTTCTTCGGTCAGTCCGCTCGATAGGCACGTGTCCATCACGCGGTCGCCGTTGCGGCTCGCGGTATCGAGCAAAATCGTACCCAGCACGGCCCGTTCGGCCTCGACGTTGCTGGGAGGTGTCTTCAAATCGTTCATGGGCAAGATTATAACAAAATCCGCTCCCCGCACGGTTTGTGGCCTATCGACAGTTATAGAGGCCTTATCAACAATTTGTCGACGGTCCTCATTTCGTGCGTCGACCCGATTCGGCTGAAGGCCTGGGCTTGGTCATTTATGGTATAATAATACTCACTATGAAAATTTTTCGTGAACCGAAGAAGTTGCAGAAGTGGGCGAAGGCCCAGTCGAAGGCGGGCAAGAAGATTGCGCTCGTGCCGACGATGGGGTACTTGCATGAGGGACATCTCTCGCTGATCGCGAAGGCGAAGGCGAAGGGGGCGGACGAGATCATCGTCTCGGTGTTCGTCAATCCCGTGCAGTTCTGTCCGGGCGAGGATTACGAGAAGTATCCGCGCGACGAGAAGGCCGACCTTGCGAAGTGCAAGGCCGCGGGCGCGACGGCAATCTTCTTCCCGACGCCGACGAACATGTACCTTGAGCGTCACTCGGTCTATGTGAACGAGGAGGACCTCTCGAAGGGCCTCTGCGGCGCGCGGCGTCCCGGGCACTTCCGCGGCGTCTGCACGGTCGTCGCGAAGCTCTTCAATCTCGCTCACGCCGACTTCGCGGTCTTCGGTCAGAAGGACTACCAGCAGGCGCAGATCATCAAGCGCATGGTGCGCGATCTCAACTTCGACCTCGAGATCGTCGTCGCGCCGATCGTGCGCGAGCCGTCGGGCCTCGCCCGCTCGAGCCGCAACACGTACCTCTCCGCCGAGGAGAAGGCGAAGGCGCTCGCGATTTCGGGGGGACTCAGGAAGCTGGCCGGCGCTGCGCGAAAGAGCGGTCTTGGAGACGCCGCGGGCGAGGACGCTCCGCGGTACGGAATTGCGCAGCTTAAGCGTGATTTGACGAAGGCGGGACTTAAGGTCGACTATGTCGAATGCGTTGATGCCGAGACGCTCGAGACGCGCAAGAAGATCGGCAAGGGATGCTGCGTGCTCGTCGCGGCGTACGACGGCAAGACGCGGTTGATCGATAATGTTTTGGTTTGATCGTAGACGCGGAGTCCTCTCCGCTCGGCGGTGGAAAGAGACTGCCTTTGTTTGACGCGGCGGGGACACCGCGTCCACGGGGCGAGACATTAGTTTAACAGGATAAAAGAAAGAGATACAACATGAAAAGACTGATGATGACGATGGTGGGCGTGGCCTTGGCGGGTTGCTCCTCGTGGTTTGCGAAGAAGCCGATTGTGGCGGTTTCGCCGGATGGCAAGAACGAGATTCGCCTCTATACGGCGCCGCTCGCCTACGAGGTGCTGCGTGACGGCGTGGTCGTCGTGGCGAAGTCCGAGATCGGCCTCAAGGTCGATGGGAAGTGCCTCGTCAAGGACGCGGGTGAGCCGAAGGCGACGGAAAAGAAGGCGCTTTCGGGAACGGTTGCGACGCCGGTCTACAAGAAGGCGTCCGTCGATCTCGCGGGGACGGAAACGTTCGCCGACTGGGGCGACTGGGGCGTGCGGCTTGTGGCGCGCAATGATGGCGTCGCGTATCGCTTTGAGACGAAGAAGGGCGGCGAGATCATCGTCAACTGCGAGAAGGCCGATCTTGTCGTGCCGGATGTCGCGGCGAAGTGCTGGGCGAACTTCACGGGTGGTTTCGGCCAGGAGGAGTCCGTTCCCGTCTCGACGACGGTCGGCGCACTCAAGACGGTTTCGGACGGGAAGTCGTCCTGGCGCGGGAACGGCATGGTCTACCTGCCGTTCGCCTATTCGGTCGGCGGCAAGTGCGTGGCGGTGACGGAGTCCGACGTGCGTGACTATCCGATCTGGAACTTGACGAAGGACGAGGGTTCAGCCCTATTCACGGCGAAGTTCGAGGGTGCGCCGAAGGCGACGCAGCGCGTCGGCGGCTGGGGCAAGGATATTGTGACGACCGGCGGGCGCTGGGTGAAGATTACGGCGCATGAGGACTATCTCGCGAAGACGGCGGGCACGCGCACGTTCCCGTGGCGCACGTTCGTCCTGGCGGACCGTCCCGTCAAGTTCTGCGAGGCCGACATCGTCTACGCGCTCGCCCCGGCGGCGGACGCGGGTGCCGACTACTCGTGGGTGAAGCCGGGCAAGGTCGCCTGGGACTGGTGGAACTGCTTTGACAATGCGCCGAAGGGCTCGCCGAACGGCGGTTGCACGACGAAGACCTATGAGCACTTCATCGACTTTGCTGCGGCGAAGGGCGTCGAGTACGTCATCTTTGACGAGGGCTGGAGCGAGACGCTGAATATCTGGAAGTTCCATCCGGAAGTGGACGTGCCGCACCTTATCAACTATGCGAATCAGAAGGGCGTCGGCATCATCCTCTGGATGGCGTGGGCGCAGGTCTACGGCGAGGAGGAGAAGGTCGCCGCGCACTTCGCCAAGCTCGGCGCGAAGGGCTTCAAGGTCGACTTCATGGACCGCGGCGACGCGGTCGTCGCGGGCTTCCTCGAGAAGTTCGCCGCGGCGTGCGCGAAGGAGAAGATGCTGGTCGACTACCACGGCGCGTACCGTCCGAACGGTCTCCAGCGCCGCTATCCGAACGTCGTCAACTATGAGGGCATTCACGGTCTCGAGCAAATGAAGTGGTTCCCCGGCGGCGAGGTCGCCGAGCGCGAAATGATGTTCAATGATGTCGCGGCGTTCTATCTGCGCCTCACGGCGGGTCCGATGGACTACACGCCGGGCGCGATGCTGAACCACGCCGTCGGCGCCGGCTATCGCGGCGAGACTGCGGGCATGACGCCCGGTTCGGTCGGTACGCGTTGCCGTCAGATCGCGATGATGTCGCTTTACGAGGCGCCGCTCCAGATGCTCTGTGACTCGCCGACGAACTACGAGAAGAATGACGAGTCGTTCGCGTTCATGTCCGCGACGCCGGTCGTGTGGCAGAAGACGGTCGGCCTGGACGGCTGTCCCGACTCGATGGTCGCCGCTGCGCGTCAGGCGACCGACGGCTCCTGGTACGCCGCCGGCCTGACGACGATCGAGGCGCGCGACTACACGCTCGACACCTCCTTCCTCGGCGAGGGGAAATGGAACGCCGAGATCTTCCGCGACGGTCCTGACGCCGACAAGAACGGCACGAGCTACGTCCGCGAGACGAAGACGGTGACGGCCGGCGAGAAGATTGCGCTTCACATGGCTCCTGGCGGTGGTTTTGCCGTGAGGTTCGCGAAGTGATCTCGACGGTCTACATCGCAAAGAACGTCTATGGCGGCGACGGACTTGGCCGTCTGGGCGACGGGCGCGTCGTGTTCGTGCCCGGCGCCTGGGCCGGCGAACAAGTCCGCGCCGAAATCGTCGAAGAGAAGAAGAGCTTCGTCAAGGCCCGGCTCGTCGAAATCGTCGAGCCGAGTCCCGAACGCGTGAAGGAAGAGGGGTCTGTCCCCGGCATGGTCTATGCCTCGCTCTCCTACAAGGGCGAGTGTGCGGCCAAGGAGCAGCAGCTGCGTGAGTTCTTCGAGCGGGCGCGGATTTCGGTGGGGATGGGTGACAGCGGCTGGGTGAGCGCCTCGTGCCGAGGCGGCGCGGGTACGTCGGCTGGGATGGAGCTTAACTACCGGAACAAGGTCGTTTATCACATCGGGAGAATCGGGGGCGAGGCACTCTTGCCTCGCCGGAATAAGGACGCTTCTTCCGATTCCCGACGCGACAGGAGTGTCGCGTCCCCGTTCGTCATCGGCTATCGTACCGAGCCCTCGCATGAGATCGTCGACATCGCGTCAGATCCTCTGGCGCGTCCTGAGATCAACGCGAAGTTGCCTGAGATCCGGCGGCAGATTCTGATGCTGCTGACGACAGGTCCGGAGGTTGTGCGTCGCGAGACGGAGAAGAAGGCGAACGTCACGATTCG
Organism: uncultured Verrucomicrobiota bacterium; assembly: GCA_945834475.1. Lineage (GTDB taxonomy): Bacteria > Verrucomicrobiota > Kiritimatiellia > RFP12 > UBA1067 > UBA1067. Next base: position 83,384 of record CAMAHK010000002.1, on the reverse strand, counting down.
ATGGACGAAGAAGACGGGTGTCAAGTGGTGGCTCGGCAAGGCGCCGCAGGGCCTTGTTCTCAAGGAAACGACGCTTGGCCGCGATTTTGAGGTGCCGGCCGACGGCTTCTATCAGGTCAATCCCGAGGTTGGAGAAGAACTCGTCCGGGCGGTCGTCGCCGAATACCAGAAGGGCGCGGCTGTCGCGCCGGATATTCTCGACCTCTATTGCGGCGTCGGCGTGTTCGGGCTGTGCTGTGCCAGCGCCGCGGCCGAGGACGGCTCGCGGTACGGAGGGCGCCTCACCGGCATCGAGTCGGGGCGTGCGGCAATCGACTTCGCCCGGCGCAACGCGGAAGCCATCTTCCGCTGTCCACCTCAACCTTCCACCTCCACCTCATCGTTCCGCTTCTACGCCGAGGAAGTCGGGCGGAACCTGAAGCGCATCTCGGTGACGCCGAAGACGACCGTTGTCATTGATCCGCCCCGCGGGGGACTCGAACCCGGTGTCGCGCGTTGGCTGGCTCAGTCCAAAGCTCCGCGAATCTTCTATGTTTCGTGCGATCCGGCGACGCTTATGCGCGATTTGAAGGAAATTTCGAAGGGCTATAAGGTCGAATCCGTGCGCTGGTTCAACATGTTCCCGCGAACAGCACGCTTCGAGACCCTCGTCATTCTCTCAAAGGCATAGATATCACAGGGTGTTTTTGATATAATATGCCCTCAAATGAATAAGTTATCAGTTTTTCTCGTGATCCTTTTCTGTTCGCTCGCTGTTCGGGCGAGCTGGTATTGGCCGTTTGGCAGTGATGAAAAGGAACCGCCGCGCCTTTCGGAACTGATGGAGCCGGCTTCGCTGCTGATTGATGACGCCAGCGATCTGGCCAGCGAGGGAAAGGTGTCGGAGGCGGTAGAAAAGTACCGTGCCGCGCTTGTGGAGCTCGATCGCATTGAGGCCGAGAATCCGGATCGCGTGGAGCGTCCCGAATTCGCAACCCTGAAGACGAAACGAGCCTATGTCAGCGCGGCGATTGATTCGTTGTTACTGAATCAGGCGCGCGCGAATGCGAAGGTCGTCGCTGTCAGTGATACGACAGAACTTGAGCGCAAGCTGGCGGCAGAGAAGAAGTTGAAGGGTGGAGTTGAAGTTGAAGAGCGGAGGGATTCTTTGGTTTCGGAGGAGCCGCCTCGGGCCAAGAAAGTCGTGAAGCGGCAGGTTCGCAAGGTGGCGAAGCCGAAGGCGAAAAAGGCTCCGCCGCGTCCGCTGACGAAGTCGGAGACGGTTATGAAGGCCATTTATGAGAAGGATTTTACGTCGGCCGACCGCATGATCGACGAACTCCTCACGGAGAAGCCGAACAGTGTCACGGCACTCAACCTGCGAGCGGCAAGGGAGTCGGCGGCAGGCGACTTCAAGGCCGCGGAAAAGACGCTTGATCAGGCGATTCAATCCAATCCGCGCGACTATTTCGCCTATTACAACATGGCGCAACTCTATCTGCAGGCGAATCCCGACAACAAGAGCGGAGCGCGTCGCTATTATGAGACGGCGCGGGTCTACGGGTGCCCCGAAGACGCCGAACTGGAGGCGGCGCTCAAATGATCGCGCTGTTGGCGAGTTTCCTGATCGCAACGAATGCGACGCCCCGTGAACTCGTTCAGAGTGCGCGGACGATGATTCCCTCCGATGTCGAGCTCACAGGTCGACTCATCATGCGTAATCGCCGCGGGGTCGTGCTTGAGGAACACGACTACGTCTACGTGCGTCAGGCCGGCGTACCGGCGCTGACGATCGACGGCGAGCCGTTTGCGCTTTCTGAGACGACCGACGACCGACTGCCGACGAGCGTGTTGGGGACGGATGTCACGACTTCCGACATCTCGCTCGATTACCTGTGGTGGGATGACGTGTCGTTTGACGAGACGCGCGAGGGCGAGACGGTCAACGGACAGGTCTGCGCGGTCGTGGTGCTGAAGAAGGGCGATCGGCTCGTGCGCGTGTGGGTCGATCGGAAGACGGGGGCCTTGATGCAGGCCGAGGAATACGAGGGCGACAAGGCGGTCCGTCGGCTTTGGGGTACCCGGCTCAAGAAGTTTGGCGATCGCTGGATGGCGAATGTCATGGAGGTTGAGACCCTTGGGGCTGGCCATCGTACGAAAATCACAGTGGAGACACTAAAATGAAAAAACTGATCAAGGGGCTGCTCGCCGTCATCGGCGGCATTGTTCTCGTCCTCGTTCTGGCGTTGGCGTTGCATCCGCTGTGGATCGGCTCGGCCGTCAAGTGTGGAGCTGAAAAGATTGGCCCGAAATTCACGGGTACGCCGATTGCGCTCGCGAACTGCGACATCAACCTCTATGCGGGTCGTGTGGCGTTCGACGGTTTCGAGCTGTCCAATCCCGAAGGATGTTCGGACAAGACGGCTGTTCGTGTCGACAAGTTCACCGTCGAGGTTGATATGGGTACGGTCGCGTCCGACGTGATTGTCATCAAGGACATCACTCTGACGGGCGTTTACGTCTCGTATGTGAAGGCAACGCCGGAGAAGTACAACTTCGACGTCATTGCCGACAATGCGAACGCGGCGACGTCCCAGAAGGGCGAGCCCGCACCGACGGTCGAAGAGCCGCCAGTCGAAGAGCAGCAAGACGAGACGAAGACGTCGAAGGGCGAGGGTCCGAAGGTGATCATCGAGAAGTTGACGCTTGGCGATTTGACAGTTTCCTATCTCGGCTTCCCGATCCCGGTGCAAGGCACGATTGTCTTGACGAATATTGGCAAGGATACGCAGGGCGTGTCGTGGGAAGGGGCCTGGAAGGAGGTCATGACGCAGCTTCAGCAGAAGCTCGGCCTGGCGAGGGACGGCCTGCTTGAACTCGGCAACCAGGGACTCGACCTCGGCACGGCCGGGGTGACGAACGCGCTGAACGCCGTGAAGGCGATGGATGTCGAGGGCGCGAAGGCGATCCTCAAGGATACGGGCAAGGGGCTCAAGGGCCTGGGCAAGGACCTGAAGGGGCTCGGCAAGGACCTGGGCAAGGACCTCAAGGGACTTTTCAAGTAAGTTTCGAACACACAAGAAAGAAGCAAAGACAATGACGAAGAAGAAAGACCGCCGCGTTGAAATGTCTATCGAAGGCCTCAAGGAGGACTTCGCCTGGCATCTCCGCTATTCCCTGATCAAGGGCGACGGCCGTGCCACCGAGCTCGACCAGTACACTGCGTTCGCGAACGCCGTCCGCGACCGCATCGTCGAGCGCTGGATCTCCACGCAGGAAGAGTACGCGAAGCAGAACACGAAGCGTGTCTACTACATGTCCCTTGAGTTTCTCATCGGGCGACTCCTCGGCAACAACGTGATCAACCTCAAGGCCGACCAGCTCTGCCATGACGCGCTCGCGGAATACGGCATCAACTGGAACGACCTCCGCGATTGCGAGACCGACGCGGGCCTCGGCAACGGCGGCCTCGGCCGTCTCGCGGCGTGCTACGTCGACTCGATGGCGACGCTGAACCTCGCGGGCATGGGCTACGGCATCCGCTACGACTACGGCATTTTCCGTCAGAAGATCGTCAACGGCAACCAGGTCGAGGAACCAGACGGCTGGCTCAAGAACGGCTATCCGTGGGAGATGAAGCGCATGGAGTACACGCAGCACGTGCACTTCGGCGGCCATGTCGAGTGCCTCACCGAGGGCCGACGCCAGAAGTGGATCTGGGTGCCGGCCGAGACGGTCGAGGGCGTGCCGTACGACATTCCGATCGTCGGCTACCGTGACGCCGTGAACACGCTCCGTCTCTGGAGCGCGAAGGCCGTCGACGAGTTTGACCTCCAGGACTTCAACAAGGGCTCGTACGTCGAGGCCGTCGAGACGAAGGTGCTCGCCGAGAACCTCACGAAGGTCCTCTATCCGAACGACAACACGGTCGCCGGCAAGGAGCTTCGCCTCCGCCAGCAGTACTTCTTCGTCTGCTGCTCGGTGCGCGACATCCTGCGCCGCTACCTCAAGACGAACACGGGCTGGGACGAACTGCCGAACAAGGTGTTCATCCACCTCAACGACACACACCCGACGCTTGTCGTCCCCGAACTCATGCGCATCCTCCTCGACGAGGAAGGCCTGAGCTGGGACAAGGCGTGGGACCTCACGCGCCGTTCGACGGGCTACACGAACCACACGATTCTCCAGGAAGCCCTTGAGAAGTGGCCGGTCGGCATGATGGAGCGCCTCCTGCCGCGTCACCTCCAGATCATCTTCGAGATCAACGGACGCTTCCTGCAGCAGGTCAGCTCGCTCTATCCGAACGACATCAAGAAGCTGCGGCGCATGTCGCTCATCGACGAGAACGGCGAGCGGTACGTTCGCATGGCGAACCTCTGCCTCGTCGGCACGTCGTCGGTGAACGGCGTCGCGGAGCTCCACACGCAGATCTTGAAGGACTCGCTCTTCAACGACTTCTTTGAGCTCTGGCCGGAGAAGTTCCACAACGTGACGAACGGCATCACGCCGCGCCGCTGGCTCCTCAAGGCCAACCCGGCCCTCGCGAACCTCATCACGGAGTCCATCGGCTCGAATTGGGTCACGGAACTTTCAGACCTCAAGAAGCTCGAGAAGTTCGCGAAGGATTCCGCGTTCCTCGACACGCTCGCGAAGATCAAGCGAGGCAACAAGGTCGCGCTCGCGAACTGGACGCACAAGAACCTCGGCATCGACCTCAATCCGGACGCGATCTTCGACGTCCAGGTCAAGCGTCTGCACGAGTACAAGCGCCAGCTTCTCCTCGCGATCTACATCATCATGTTCTACAATCGCCTCATCAGCGATCCGAAGTTCGATCCGCAGCCGCGCCAGTTCATCTTCGCGGCGAAGGCGGCGCCGGGTTACTACATGGCGAAGCTGATCATCCGCCTCATCCACGGCATCGCGGGCGTCGTCAACTCGAACCCGAAGACGCGCGGCAAGCTCTCCGTCGCGTTCCTTCCCGACTACCGCGTCTCGCTCGCCGAGAAGATCATGCCGGCGTCGGAAGTCTCCGAGCAGATCTCGCTCGCGGGCATGGAGGCGTCGGGCACGGGCAACATGAAGTTCATGATGAACGGCGCACTCACCCTCGGCACACTCGACGGCGCGAACGTTGAGATCAACCAAGAGGTCGGTGACGCGAACATGTTCCTCTTCGGCATGCACACCGACGAGGTCGCGAAGCGTCGTCCGTCATACTGCTCGCGCGACATCTACAACACGGATCCCGAGATCAAGGCGGCCCTCGACATGATCAAGAACAACGTGTTCTCGATCCTTGAGCCGGGCCTCTTCGACCCGATCCTCCGTTCGCTCCTCGACTACAACGACTACTACATGATCCTCGGCGACCTCAAGGACTACTGCCGTGCGCAGGATCTCGTCGACACGACGTACCGCAACGCGAAGAAGTGGAACGCCATGTCGCTCGTCAACATCGCGCGTTCGGGACGCTTCTCGTCCGACCGTGCGGTGCTCGAGTACGCGAAGGACATCTGGCACGTCGAACCCGTCAGGTTCTAATTCGGGTAGGGCGCGATGACCTCATCGCGCCGCATGAAAATGCGAGACTCACGCGAAGAATGGTACGATGCCGAGAAGAAGGTCTCGGTGACGATCGTTGACGTGACAACCGCCGCGCAGCAGTTGGCCCAGGGACACCTCTCCGGGCCGACCGCTGCGCGAGCGCTTTCCGAGGCCCTTGCCGCCGTGGCACTCCTCGGTGCGGAGACGAGCGAGGCCGAAGAGACGGTCATCCTGCAAATGAAGTGCACGGGGGCGCTCGGCGGGTACTGTGTCGAATGCACCCAGAAGGGTACGCTCCGCGGCTACACGGAGAAGAAGACGCTCGATGACTTCGACGGCGTCGTCTCCGCTGCGGCGCCGCTCGCGAAGGCGAACGCGAAGAAACTCTACGGCGACACGCAGCTGCAGGTGACGCGCTCCGTGCCAGGCCGCATCCTCTCGCAGGGCCTCGCGAAGACGCTCGACAGCTATCTCGCGGGTTCGCTCCAGCGCAAGGCGATGATTCAGGTCGAGGCCTCGGTCTCGGATGAGGTCGAGGTTCTGGGCGCGAAGGGGGTTCTGATCGAGGCCTTACCCGATTCGTCCTGTACCGTACCGTCGCTGTCCTCTGCGACAGGCGCTGTGCAGTCCTCTCTCGCCCGCGCCTCACGCGCCATTCTCGACGAGCTCGGTCTCGCGAAGGCCGAACTCAAGAAGACGACACCGCTCTCCTTCGCCTGCCGCTGCTCGCCCGACCGCGCGGTCGCCATGCTCGCGGCGCTCAGCGAAGACGAGCGCAAGGACCTGCCGGAGACGATCGACATCACCTGCCACATGTGCGGCCGGACATTTACGGTGAAGACAAGGTGAGAAGGTGAGGGGTGAGAGGTGAAGAGGCGCGTTACTGTTGAAATCGACCTTCAGGCCCTGGTGCGGAACTATCGCAAGATCGCCGCGCATGTCGCGCCGATGAAGGTCTTGTCGGTTTTAAAGGCGAATGCCTACGGGCTCGGGGTTTCCGCGTATGCGAAGGCCCTCGCCGAGGCGGGCTGCACCGACTTCGGCGTCGCCGAACCGTACGAGGCGTTGGAGTTGAGGAAGGTTTTCGTACGACGCGACAGGAGTGTCGCGTCCCCGTTGCGTGCGACGGCTCAAAGGGGGCGCGACACTCCTGTCGCGCCAGAACAGAACATCCCCTCCATCCAAATCCCCTCCATCCAAATCCTCTCCTCAATCCTCCCCGACGAGATTCCCGAGATGGTTCGGGCGGGCGTGATCCTGCCGATCACCGACCTCGAGACCGCGAAGCTGATCTCCGCTGCGGCCGTGAGGGCGAAGACGACGGCGCGCGTCCATTTCAAGATCGACTCGGGCATGGGACGCCTCGGCATCCGCGCGACGGGACCGACGGGCCTTGCCGAGGCCCTCGCGACGATTCGCGCCGTGCGCGCGCTTCCGAACCTCGACTGCGAAGGCATCTTCTCGCACTGTCCGATGGCCTACGAGCCGAAGGACCCGTACACGAAGACGCAGATCAAGCTCTTCAAGGCGCTCGTCGCCGCGTGTGCGAAGGAGGGCATCTCCTTCAAGAAGGTCCACATGGCGGCCTCGGACGCGATCAACAATTTCCCCGAAACAGCGAAGGCGCCGTTCACGCAGGTGCGCACGGGCATCAACCTGCACGGATCCTTCGACCCTTACGGACGCAAGGCGCTCAAGGTGGAGCCCGTCCTCACGCTGAAGACGCACGTCGCGCAGGTGCGCGAGCTTCCCGCCGGAACGACGCTCGGCTACGGCCGCACGTGGTGTCTTGCCGAGCCGCGCACGATCGCGACGATTTCGGCGGGCTATGCCGACGGACTCCCCCTCGCGCTCACGAACCGCGGCTTTGTCTTCATCGGCGGCAAGCGCTGCAAGATCGTCGGACGCATCTCGATGGACTACACGACCGTCGACGTCACGGACGTCCCGAACGTGAAGCCCGGTGACGAGGTCATCTGCTTCGGCGCCTGTGGAAACGACTCGATCACGCCCGACGACTGGGCGGCCCTGAAGGGCACCCACGCCTACGATATCATCTGTTCGCTCGGCAATCGCGTTGAACGGGTCTTCTGCTAGTTTTTCGTTATATTGTGCTATAATATTGAACTATGAGAATTCTGACCGGCATCCAGCCCTCGGGCAAGCTCCATTGGGGCAACTATTTCGGCGCGATGAAGTCCATGTTCGACCTTCAGGAGAAGGGCGAGAACTTCATGTTCATCGCGAACTACCACGCCATGACGACCGTCCGTGACGGCAAGGCGCTTCGGGAGGCGACGCGCGAAGTTGCGCTCGACTATCTCGCGTGCGGACTCGATCCCGAGAAGACGATCATGTACCGGCAGAGCGACGTGCCGGAGGTTCAGGAACTCGCGTGGTATCTCTCGTGCCTGACGCCAATGGGCCTCCTCGAACGCTGCCACAGCTACAAGGACAAGATGGCGCACGGCTTCGAGGCGACGCACGGGCTGTTCGCGTATCCCGTTCTGATGGCGGCCGACATCCTCATCATGAACGCGGACCTTGTCCCCGTCGGCAAGGACCAGAAGCAGCACCTCGAGGTGACGCGCGACCTGGCGCAGAAGTTCAACAACGCCTACGGCGAGATCTTCAAGCTGCCCGACGCGTACATTCCCGAGACGGTCGCGACGATCCCCGGAACCGACGGCCAGAAGATGTCCAAGAGCTATCACAACACGATCGAGCTCTTCGACGTCTCCGCGAAGAAGAAGGTGATGGGCATCCAAACCGATTCGACGCCGATGGAAGAGCCGAAGGAGCCGGAGGGGAATTCCGTCTACGAGCTCTACAAGCTCTTCGCGACGCCGGAGGAGGTCGCCCAGATGGCGGCGAACTTCCGAGCGGGCGGCTATGGCTACGGCTCGGCGAAGAAGGAGCTCCTGAACGCCTATCACCGTCTCTTCGATCCCTTCAAGGAAAAGCGCGACCAGCTCGCGAAGGACCCGAAGTCGCTCGAGGACATTCTCCAGGACGGCGCGAAGAAGGCCCGCTGGTCCGCGGCGAAGACGATGGAGAAGGTCCGCAAGGCCGTCGGCATCTAAAAGAACGGGGCGGGAGCGATGAACGCGAACTTCGACAACATCACCGAGATCCTTGAGCGCAATGCGCACGAATGGGCGAACGACGTCGCTCTGGTCGAGATCAATCCGCAGGAACTCGAGGGCGCGAGGGCGACCTGGCGCGAGGCCTCGCTGATCGTGAGTTCGGCGACGGACAAGTTCCGCAGCGAGATCACGTGGGGCGACTTCAACGACCGTGCGAACCGATTCGCGAACTTTCTTCTGAGCCGCGGCTACACGAAGGGCGACAAGGTCGCGATCCTACTGATGAATTGCCTCGAGTGGCTGCCGATCTACTTTGGCGCACTCAAGGCGGGGTGCCTCGCGGTGCCGCTCAACTTCCGTTACACGGCGGACGAGATCAAGTACTGTCTCGAACTCGCCGACGCCGACGTCATCGTGTTCGGTCCCGAGTTCACGGGCCGCATGGAGCAGATCGCCGACCACATCCCGCGTGTGAAGACGCGGCTCTACGTCGGCACGGACTGTCCGATCTTCGCGGAGAATTACTTCCGCCTCGTCCGCTATGCCGCCTCCGCCGATCCGGGTTTTCATCACAAGCCAGAGGACGACGCGGCGATTTATTTCTCGTCGGGCACGACGGGTTTTCCGAAGGCGATCGTCCTGCAGCACAAGGCGCTTCTCCACAGTTGCCGCGTCGAGCAGGCGCATCACGGCCAGACGAAGGACGACGTCTTCCTCTGCATCCCGCCGCTCTATCATACGGGCGCGAAGATGCACTGGTTCGGCAGTTTCCTCGTCGGCGGCAAGGCGGTGCTCTTGAAGGGCGTCAAGCCCGAGTGGGTTATCCGTTGCGTGAGCGAGGAGAAATGCACGATCGTGTGGCTGCTCGTTCCATGGGCGCAGGACATCCTGGACGCGATCGACCGCGGCGAGATTCGCCTCGACGAGTACCGTCTCGCGCAGTGGCGGCTCATGCACATCGGCGCGCAGCCGGTGCCGCCGGCGTTGATCAAGCGCTGGAAGTCGGTCTTTCCGCATCATGACTACGACACGAACTACGGACTTTCCGAGTCGACGGGTCCGGGCGCGGTGCATCTCGGCATCGAGAACACGGACCACGTCGGCGCGATCGGCGTTCCTGGCTTCGGCTGGGAGGCGAAGATCGTCGGACCGGACGGCGTGACGCCGGTCGCGAAGGGCGAGGTCGGCGAGCTCGCGATCAAGGGCCCCGGCGTGATGAAGGAGTACTATCACAATCACGAGGCGACCCAGGCGATTTTGAAGGAAGGCGGCTGGCTCCTGACAGGCGACATGGCCGAGGAGCGCGACGGGTTCATCTATCTCGTCGACCGCGCGAAGGACGTCATCATCTCGGGCGGTGAGAACATCTATCCCGTGCAGATCGAGGACTTCCTGCGGGCGCATCCCGCGGTGAAGGACGTCGCGGTCATCGGCCTTCCCGACGCGCGTCTCGGCGAGCGCACCGCGGCGATCATCTCAGTGAAAGACGGGATGACGCTCACGGAGGACGAGGTCAACGCGTTCTGCACCGACTTGCCGCGCTACAAGCGTCCGAAGACGGTCATCTTCGCGGAGGTGCCGCGCAACCCGACCGGCAAGATCGAAAAGCCGAAGCTCCGCAAGATCTACGGCGCCGACAATCTCATTGCCGCGCAGAACGGCCTGGCCTGACGCGATGCGCGAGTTCTCGCTCCTCGTCAAGCCCGCGGGTTCGGCCTGCAATCTCGCGTGTCCCTACTGCTTCTACCGAGGACACGGTGAGGTCGCGCCGATGTCCGACGCGGTGCTGGAGCGGATGCTGACCTCCTACCGGGCGCTGCCGATTGCGCAGCACACCGTCGCCTTCCAGGGCGGCGAGCCGCTTATCATGGGCGAGCGCTTCTTCCGTCGTGCGGCCAAGCTGGGCGACGGCATCGACTTCTCCGTGCAGACCAACGCGACGCTGGTGACGGAGTCACTGGCGGCGTTTTTCGCGGAAAAGGACTGGCTCGTTGGTGTGAGTCCGCACTGGCGGCGCTCCGTACCGCGGTGCGTCTCGCCCGCAGCGGGTAAAGGCGGCTTGGAGAGTGCCGCGGGCGAGACGCACCGCGATACGGAGTCCGGCCTTGCCGGGTACCGCACGCTGGTCGCCGCCGGGACGCCGGTCAACGTGCTCCAGCTCATTACGGCCGAGAACGTGCATGAGCCGGAGGCGCTGTACCATTACATCCGCGACGAGCTCGGGTGCAAGTGGCACCAGTACATCGAGTGCACGGATCCGAAGCCGTATGCGATCACGGGAGAGCAGTGGGGTGAGTTCCTCTGCCGGCTCTTCGACGAGTGGCGCAAGGAGGGCGACGAGCACACGGTGAGTGTGCGGCTTTTTGATTCCGTCGTCTCGCAGCTCGTGCGCGGCGTGCCGACGATGTGCAATTTCGCGTCCGACTGCCGCAACTATCTTGTGGTCGAGCGCAACGGCGATGTCTATCCGTGCGACTTCCACGTCATACCCGAGCTGAAGCTCGGCAACGTGATGACGCACACGTGGGAGGAACTCCTCGACTCGCCGGTCTACGCGAATTTCGGCCTGCGCAAGCGGCAGTTCCCGGACTGTCCCCGCAACCGTGGCACACTGGACGTCGGCTGGCAGCGGTTCTTCGCCCACGCCGTCCCGTACCTAAAGACGCTCATACGCTAATTCGCCGCGAGATTACTTTTTCCACGATTGTGTCAGGCACAAACGTGGAAAACGCATGGGCGCGGCGGATTGTGGTATAATAGTGACTCCTAAACATTTTCAAACCTCAGATTGAGACGAATTCAAATGGCTTACGATAAAGATTCCGTGATGGCGTATCACAAGGGCGGCAAGGTTGCCGTCAAGCTTCCCCACGAACTCAAGACGAAGGACGACCTCTGCCTCGCCTACACGCCTGGTGTCGCGCACGCCGTGAAGGCGATTGCGGCGAATCCCGACGACGTCTACGCCTGCACGGCGAAGCCGAATCTCGTCGCGGTCGTCTCGGACGGCACGGCGATTCTTGGCCTCGGCGATCTCGGCGCGACGGCGTCCATCCCGGTGATGGAGGGCAAGGCCGTTCTCTTCAAGGCGTTCGGTGATGTGGACGCCTGGCCGGTGCCGGTCAACTGCTGCCGCATGGACGGCAAGTCGACAGGCAAGACCGATCCGAAACGCGTCATCGAGGCGGTGAAGATGATCGCCCCGCAGTATGGCGGCATCAACCTTGAGGACATTGCCTCGCCCGCCTGCTTTGAGATCGAGGATACGCTTGACCGTGAGCTTGACATTCCGGTCTTCCACGACGACCAGTGGGGCACGGCCGTCATCTCGCTCTCGGGTGTCATGAATTTCGCGAAGCTCGCCGGCAAGGAACTCAAGGACCTCAAGGTCGTCATGAACGGCGCGGGTGCCGCGGGCATCCGCATCTGCGACATGCTCAAGGCGGCGGGTGTCGTGAACGTGACGATGTGCGACACGAAGGGCACGATCCGCTTAGGCCGCACCGACCTCAATCCCTTCAAGGCGAAGCACGCGGTCGAGACGACAGCCCAGACGCTCAAGGAGGCGATTGTTGGGGCGGACGTCTTCATCGGCGTTTCCGCGGCGAACGTGCTGACGGCCGAGGACGTCCAGAAGATGGCGGAGTTCCCGGCCGTGTTCGCGATGGCGAATCCCGATCCGGAGATCCAGCCGGCGGAAGTCGCGAAGGCTCTGGTGGGACGCAAGTACGTCATGGTGACGGGACGCTCGGACTATCCGAATCAGATCAACAACGTCCTCGGCTTCCCGTATCTCTTCCGCGGCGCGCTCGACGTGCGTGCGACGACGATCAACGCCGAGATGAAAGTCGCTGCGGCGAATGCCCTCGCGAAGCTCGCGCAGGAGCCGGTGCCGGCGGAAGTGCAGGCGCTCTATCCGAACGAGAAGCTCGTCTTCGGCACGGACTACATCATCCCGAAGGCCTTCGACCGCCGTCTCTTCGTCGAGGTTTCCTACGCGGTCGCCGAAGCGGCCGTGAAGACGGGCGTCGCGAAGTGTCCGCCCGCCGATCTCGCCGCCTACAAGGCCGATCTCGAACGCCGCAACGCGACGCGCTGATGCGGTTCCATATTCACACGTACGGCTGCCAGATGAACGTCCGCGACTCGGAAGCGGTCGAGGCGCTTCTGGTGGCCGCGGGACACGTCAAGGCCGCCGACGAAGCCGACGCGGAACTCATCATCATTAACAGCTGTACGGTGCGCCAGAAGGCCGAGGAGAAGGCCGTCGGCAAGGCCGGCAACATGATCGCCGCCGGAAAAATCACGGGGCTCATGGGATGCGCGGTGAAGCGGATGGGTGCGGATGTCTTCAAACGCCTGCCGAAGCTTGACTTTGCTGTCGGGCCGCGGCGTTTCGGCCTCATTCCGCATCTTCTCAACCGAATCGCGGCGGGCGAGAAGGGGATTCTTGAGGTCGGCGACGACGAGGTGCCGACGGGAATGGACGCGCATCCCGACGTTCAGCGCGGCGGCACGAGCGGAATGTTCCAGAGCTATGTGACGGTGTTGCTCGGCTGTGACAACCGCTGCAGCTACTGCATCGTCCCCGAGGTGCGCGGACACGAATATTCGCGTCCCGCGAAGGAAGTGATCGCCGAGGTGAAGTGCCTTGCCGCGCGCGGCGTGAAGGAAGTCTGTCTCCTCGGACAGAGCGTTCTTCGCTACGGCATCCGCAACAAGGCGTGGGAGCCGGGAGAGCCGAACGCGAGTGGACTCACCGAGGCGTTTCCGAGACTGTTGTGGGAACTCAACCAGATTCCGGGCATCGAACGCATCCGCTTCACCTCGGCGCATCCGAAGGGGTGCACTGACGAACTCGTGCGCGTCTACCGGGAGTGTCCGAAGGTCTGCCGCCACCTGCACCTGCCCGTGCAGTCCGGCTCGGACCGCGTCCTCGCGGAGATGGGGCGTCACTACACGCGCGCGGAGTATCTCGCGGCGGTGAAGAAGCTCCGAGACTTCGATCCCGAGTTCGCCGTGACGACTGACGTGATCGTCGGGTATCCGGGCGAGACGGAGGCCGACTTTGAGGAGACGCGCACGCTGATGGAAGAGGCGGGCTTCGACAACTCGTTCGTCTTTAAGTACTCGCCGCGTCCCGGTACGCGCTCGGCGGCGCTCACGGACGACGTGACGACGGCCGAGAAGGAGCGCCGCGACCAGGTGCTTCTCGCCGATCAGGAATCGCGCGGCCAGCGGCGAAACGAGGCGCTCGTCGGCACAGTACGCGAGGTGCTGGTCGAGGGGCCTTCAAAGCGCAATCCGAAGCGTTGGTCGGGGCGCGACTCCGGCAACCGCATTATCGTGTGGGACGTCGGAGAAAATGGAGAATGGGTGAAGGAAACTGGTGACTTGGCGATTGGCGATTTTGTCAGTCTCAAGATTACTGAGGCCCATCCGCAGATTCTGATCGGCGTACCGGTGTAAGGCATGTGTCTTGGGTGTGTCATGTCTGATTTCGTCCATCTTCATCTTCATACGACCTATTCGCTTCTGGACGGACAGTGCCAGATCGTGCCGCTCATCAAGAAGGCGCGCAAGCTTGGCATGCCAGCTCTTGCGGTCACCGACCACGGCAATCTCTTCGCGCTCAAGTGCTTCTACGACGAGTGCCGGTCGAAGAAGGAGAAGACGTACGGCGATCTCGCGGGCGTTCATGTGAAGCCGATCCTCGGCTGCGAGGCGTACGTGACTTCGACGGGCGACATGCTCTCTCGCGACAAGAACGAGTACCGTCATCACCTCTGCCTGCACGCGATGAACCTCACGGGCTATCATAACCTCGTGAGGATCATGTCCGAAGCCCACATCAACGGCTTCTACACGCGTCCGCGAATCGACCACAAGCTCCTCGAGAAGTATCACGAGGGTCTGCACGTCTCCTCGGCGTGCATTGCGGGCGAGGTCGCGCACGCGATCGACACCGGGAACATGGCCGAGGCCGAGCGCGTCGCGAAGTGGTACAAGGACCTCTTCGGCGAGAACTACTCGCTCGAGGTCATGCTCCACAAGGCGCAGAAGACGGTCGACGCGATGCCGCCCGAAGGCGTCGCGATGGTGCAGAAGGATTTTATCGACCTTTACGACCGTCAGGTCAAGGTCGTCAAGGCGATGCTCGAACTCGGTAAGAAGCTCGACATCCGCGTCATCGCGACGAATGACGTCCACTTCCTCAATGCCGAAGATGACGACTCGCACGACGTTCTCCTCGCGCTTTCGACGGGACGCAAGATGACGGATGCCAAGCGCATGGTCTACACGGGACAGGAGTACCTGAAGACCGAAGAGGAGATGCGCGCGCTCTTCGCGGAGAATCCCGAGCTCATCACGAACACAAAGGAAGTCGCCGACCGTGTCGAGGAATACGAGCTCGACTCGCCGCCGATCATGCCGAAGTTCGCGATTCCAGTCGAGTTTGGCACGGAAGAGGGTTATGCGAAGACCTTCGATGAGGAGAAGCTGAAACAGGAGTTTAACGTCCAGAAGCCGAACAACTTCGACCGTCTCGGCGGCTACGAGAAGGTGCTCCGCATCAAGTTCGAGGCGGACTATCTCGAGCATCTCGTCTGGGAGGGCGCGAAAGTCAGGTGGGGAGAGAAGAAGGTCAAGGGGGAAGGTCAAGGGGAAGAGGAGATTGTCATCCCCGAGGCGATCCGCGAGCGTGTTCAGTTCGAGCTTGATACGATCAAGCTGATGGGCTTTCCTGGGTACTTCCTCATCGTGCGCGACTACATCCGAGCGGCACGCGAGGAGTGTGGCGTGTGGGTTGGTCCCGGACGTGGCTCCGCTGCGGGCTCGGCTGTCGCGTATGCGCTTTGGATCACGAACGTCGATCCGATTAAGTACGACCTCCTGTTCGAGCGATTCCTGAATCCCGACCGAATCTCGATGCCGGATATCGATGTCGACTTCGACGATGCGGGACGCGAACGCGTGCTTGATTATGTGACGCGTCAGTACGGCGCCGACCACGTCGCGCATATCGTGACGTTCGGACAGATGGCCGCGAAGTCGGCGATCAAGGATGTCGGCCGCGTGATGGACTATCCGCTCGCCGCGACGAACAAGCTCGCCTCGTACGTCCCGGAAGTCCCGAAGATCAACTTCAAAAAGGCCCGCGCGGCGTCCCCTGATCTTGACGCCGCGTTCAACTCCGACGATCCCGTCGTCCACAAGCTGATGGAACGTGCGGGACGCCTCGAGGGCTGCATCCGTCAGCCGGGCGTGCATGCCTGCGGTGTCATCATCTCGCGCGATCCGATCGCGGAGACGCTTCCCGTGATGCCGACGCCGGAAAAAGGCGGGGCGGGGAAGAAGGTGAAGGGCGAAGGTGAAGGGGTGCCTAAGCAGGAGAAGCTCCTGACGACGCAGTACGACGGCCACTTCGTGGAACCGGTCGGCCTCCTCAAGATGGACTTCCTAGGACTCAAGACGCTCTCGGTCGAGAAGGAGTGCGTCGCGCTGCTCGGCAAGGACAATCCGCGCGTTCCCGAATTCCTGCGCGGACCGGACGGGTTCCTCAATCCCGACAACATTCCGGACGACGACGTTGAGACGTACGAGCTCTTCGGCCGTGGCGAGACGACGGGACTCTTCCAGTTCGAATCAGCGGGCATGAAGAAGTACCTCATGGCGCTGCAGCCGGAAAAGCTCACGGACCTCGTCGCCATGAACGCCCTGTACCGTCCGGGCCCGATGGCGTACATCCCCGACTTCATTGATCGCAAGCAGGGACGGAAGCCCGTCGTCTACGACCATCCCGAGATGGAGAGCCGTCTCAAGGATACGTACGGCATCACGGTCTATCAGGAACAGGTGATGTTGCTCTCGCGTGACCTCGCGGGGTTCACGCGCGGCGAGTCGGACAAGCTCCGCAAGGCCATGGGCAAGAAGCTCATGGACATCATGGCCGAGCTGAAGGCGAAGTTCATCAAGGGGTGTCTCGCGAATCCGAAGTTCCGCATCGGCGAACTGACGGACGAAGGGAAGGCGACGGCCCTCATCGAGAAGATCTGGAAGGACTGGGAGGCGTTCGCCTCATACGCGTTCAACAAGTCCCACTCCGTCTGCTACGCGTGGGTCGCGTACCAGACCGGCTACCTGAAGGCGCACTATCCGGCCGAGTTCATGTGCGCGCAGATCTCGTCCGAAATCGGCAACTTCGACAAGCTCCCCGGCTTCGTCGCGGAAGCGCAGGCGATTAACCTCGAGCTGAAGCTTCCGGACGTCAACGAGTCCGGCGCACGCTTCGTGCCGACGCCGGACGCGAAGGGCATCCGCTACGGTCTTGGCGGTATCAAGGGCGTCGGTAGCGCGGCGGCCGAGGCGATTGTCGCGGAGCGCGAGGCGAACGGTCCGTACACGGGATTCCTCGACTTCTGCATGCGCCTCGCGGGTTCGAATGTCGTCAACAAGCGCGTCCTCGAAAACCTGACGCGCGTCGGCGCGTTCTCGACGATCGAACCGAACCGTGCGAAACTTTACAACAACATCGAGTTCGCGCTCAAGAAGGCGCAGGGACGCGCGAAGGAGAATGCGAGCGTTCAGGCGAACTTCTTTGACATGCTTGCGGACGGCGGCAAGGAGACGTATTCCGACGCGGAACTCGTCGACACCCCGCCGTTCTCGCCGGCCGAGGACCTCAAGAACGAGCGTGATCTCTGTGGCGTGTACATCTCGGGCAATCCGCTCTCGCCTTGTCGCAAGCTGATCGCCGAAGGTTCCATCGCCGTAATCCGTACCCGTGCCCCGGGCGCGAAGGAAGATACGATCGAAACCCTGCCGTTCACCCTCGACATGATCGCGAAGAAGAAAGAGGAAGAGGAAGAGGTTGAGGTCGAAGGTGGAGAGGAAGAGGTTGAGGTCGAAGGTGGAGGTGGCGATTCCGAAGACGAAGACGCATCGGAGGCCGAGGCGGCGGTGAAGTTGTCGCCGATTGAAGAGATGCTGATGAAGGGCAAGGACGACGAGTGGCAGCTCAAGGGGCTGGCACGGAACATCGTCCGGGCAAAGGGCGAGGTTTCATGGAGCGACAAGGTCGCGTTCGATAAGGCGGTCAATGCCGAGAAGGCGAAGCTCAAGAAGCGTTTTGAGAAGAAAGAGCTGAGTCCGTTCCTCTTGAAGCGACTTGAGGTGCGCGTCATCGCGCAGCTCGCCTCGTGTTCGATCAAGATCCCGAAGCCGCGTCCCGACGGGTCCGTTGGCGAGAAGTGGGCGATTCTCGGGCTTGACGACGGCACGGGATTCGGCGAGGCGATGTGCTTCGGCAAGCCGTGGAAGCAGTTCAACGGCGAGCAGGGGACGATCGAGCACGAGCTCGAGCAGCTGGTCGTTGTCTGCGGCGAGGTCACCTATCGCACGACCTATGCGAACGACGATCCGCAGAAGCTCAATCCGCAACTCGGCGATCTTTCGTTCAGTGCGAAGGAGGTCTATCCGCTCGCGACGGCGTTGCCGCTCATCTCGAAGGGCTTGCGCTTCAAGATGCGGTATGAAGATCCGGAGATTAAGGCGAAGGTGAACGCGGTGCGCGATTCGATCCTGCGCAGTCCCGGAAACTTCCCGGTGCTCGTCGAGCTTCACTATCCGAACGGACGCATCCTTGATGTGGATCTGGGACCGGGTTTCCGTCTCAATCCGACACTCTCGTTCCTTTCCGAGTTCGAGAAGATCGTGCCGCAGACGGACCTTTCGTTCCGTCCCGATGAACGCGTGAGCCTCGCGCCGCGCGAACCGAAGCCGTGGGAAATGTAGGCACCCAATGCAGGAGTTCGTCTTGTTGGGGTCGATTGACAAAGTTAATGCAACAACATCGCGATCAAAGCCCACGGCAATATCGACCATAAAGCAACGCGGAGGACCTTTCGATCCCCCGCGCGTTTATCGTACCGCGAGGCGCCCTCGCCCGCGGTACCGCCTTAC
Organism: uncultured Verrucomicrobiota bacterium; assembly: GCA_945834475.1. Lineage (GTDB taxonomy): Bacteria > Verrucomicrobiota > Kiritimatiellia > RFP12 > UBA1067 > UBA1067. The sequence continues at coordinate 64,806 of CAMAHK010000002.1, read as the reverse complement.
TGGATGATGAAGGTAAACGACTTGTTGGCCGTGCGATAGATTGTCTGTCCTTCCGTCGCCGCAGGCTTCGCAACAATCATCTTGCCGCGCGCCGTGGTAATGACCTTCGACGCATTAACCGTCGACGGCAGCTGAACCTTCGCCCCCGGCTGAAGGTCGATGTGCGACGACCGGATGATCGGATTGGAAAGGACGAGCGTCCCCTTCATCTCGGCATCGACCGGCGCGATCGTGATGACGCTCTCAGCATTACGCTGCGCCACCGGACCCGCAATCGTCGCCGTCCCAGCGACCTTGATCGTCAGCGCACGGCACACGTCAAGCGCCGCCGTGTATTCGCTGTTGTAATCAGCGCCCGCACCCGTGATCTGACCGCCATCGCGCAGCGTGATCGTGTTGTCCTCGAAGAGCGTCTGACGGAACGCGCCGCAATCGAGGATGCCGGCGATATCAAGCGTCGTCTTCGGATTCTGATCGTAGCTGATCGAGTCGTTCCGCGTCAGCGTGACTTTCGTACCCGCACCGATCACAACCGCACCGCGGAGTCCGCGCTCGGCCTCAGGCATCTGCACCTTCACGTTGCCCGCAAGTTCGAGGCCTCCGACATTCGTCGTGTCCTTGATGAGCGTCTCGGAGTTGTTCGTCGTCTTCAGGATCTTGAGTCCGACGCCCGAGCCGTTCTCCATCTTCCACTTCGGGTTCGCGTTGTAATCTCCATGACCGTAGTGGACGTCAAACGTGACAAACTGGTTCACGGCTTCAGGGAAGGCCTTGATGTAGATCCACGGATCCCAGCCGCCCGTCATGTTGAACCACGCTTCATCCGTACCGGTCATGATCGAGCCCGCATAGAGATTCAACCAGCAGGTATCGTGCGCATTGTTCATGTTAAGGCGCGACGAACCGAGATTGAGCGTGCCGTAAATATTGTAGGTTCCGTTCACGGCATTACCCGCCACAGCGCTGAACTGCTCGTTCAACGTCAGATTGAGCGTCGCGCCCGGCTTCACCGTAAGCGTCGAACCGTTCGGAATCACGATACGCGCATTGGCCGTCACCGTACCGTCGATGACAACTTCACCACCCGAAACGGAAACGAGCGCGTCAACGGACGAAGTTTCGCCCGCCACCGTGAGCGTCGTACCCGCCGGAACAGTCATCGGATTCTTTACCGCGCCGGACGCCGTGACCTCGGCACCCGACTGGAGTTGCACCGGAACCCCGCACGCCACCGCATCTTCGGTGAAGACGATGTCGACCTTGCCGAACACATTGATCGCGGTGACGCCAGACGGGATCGTGCTGATGGTGAGCGTCGTCGCTTCATCGCCCGTGTTCTTGACGGTGACATAGCCCGTCATTCCCGAGTCCCACTCGGCCGTCGACGTGTTCGCATCGACAAAACTGTTGACCGAGAGCGTGAGCGTCAACACGCCGTGGGCAACCGCCGCCGTGTGCTCGACAACCTCGCCGGCTTCATTGACGACGGTGATCGTCGCCCCGTCATAGTTGTCCTGCGTCGTCGCCATCGTGATGACACCATCGACGAGCTGCGCCGCAGAAGCAACGAAGGTGAGACCACCTTCAACCGAGCCGAGCGTACCCTCCATCGCCGCGCCCACGAGCTTGAGCGTAACACCTGCGCCGACGTTGATGGCGCCTTCGCCGGTCACGGCGGCGGACATCGTGACGGTCGCTGCTTCGACGCCTTCGGCTTTGGTCAAATTCAGCGTAGCGCCGGCGGCGATATTTACCGGCTCGGCAATCGGCAGCGTCGCCGCCGTCGCGCGCAGTTCCGGCGAATTGCTGATGTTAATTTGCATCGTGCGTTGCGCCGAATAGGTACCGATACCAGTCTCTCCAAGCGCCAAAACGCCGCCGTTGAAATTAAGGATATTCGTACCAGTAGCGTTCACAGAAAGCTTTATGCCCCGTGCCGTGAAAGTGCCGCCCTCGATATTAATCGTCTGTCGATTGCTAGTCAGACCCACCAGCACATCGCCCGGCGCGGTGAAGGCGGCGCTGTCCTTGATGGTGAATGTGCCGGGTCCGTTCCAGTGACCGAACATGACCGAAGAAGTGTTCTGGTCGGCGGAGGTATTGCCAGTTACCGTTACGGAAGAAGAGTCGGCGAGTTCGAGTAAAGCGGTGCGCCCGGCCGCGCCTTGCGAGATCACGAGGCTCGGCGTGGTCACTGCCGTCGTGCCGCCAAGGTAGTAGCTCGCCGTGCCGATGCCCAGCACGTCGGTGTAGGCAACTGAAGCGTCGACCATCCGAACGCTCGTGGCAGTGCCGTTATTCGACTGCTGGAGTTTCCAGATGCCGCCGACGAGATTAAGTTCGCCGCCGTTGTGCTCGATGGCAATGGCTTGCTCGGGATCGGCATTGCCGCCGCCCCAAGCGCGGTTGACTACCGTATCCGACGCGAGCGCCGACACCGGATTGGTGTAGACAACGAAACTGGGAGCTTCGACAAAATCGAGCGAATCGACGTCGATGGTTGCGCCGTTGGTACGCGCAATCAACACGCGATGTCCGGCCGGGGAGACGATCTTGAACGACTTAGCGACGATCGACGAGTCGATCGTCAGGGTAATCTCCGCCGCGCTCGCGGTATTGGTGAGCGTAATAGTATTGTCAGCGCCATTCTTCCATTCCGCGCTCGGATCCGACAAGCCGGTCTTCGCGCCCCACGTCGCATCGCCCGTCAAATTGGCGGTGAAAGCAACCGCCTCGAAATGCGCAAGCTCGCCGACTTCGACGACTTGCAAGGCGCAAATGCTAGCACGCGCGCCGTATTGAGTGTAATTGCGGCAGGTCTCGACCGTCACTGAGTCTGCGGTCAGAACGTCTGAAACTACCGTATTCAAGCCTTCGGTCGCCATGGAATTCGCGGAAAGCGTACCCCAGCGAACTTCATCGGCGGACGACATCGTCGCCCCGGCCGTTGCGCCGGTTCCGTGGTACTTTTTACCGCCGATCGACACGGGCGAAAAGCCATTGCCCTGATTCGAAATCATGTTGACGATGACGCGGTACTTCCCGCCCACGGCCGTATTGATGCCTGAAAGCGTAAACCCGTACGTGGCGGTCGACTCGTCGTTATTGGGGTTGTCGTTGACGGCGCCGTCGAACAGGCCAACGCCCATGTCGGATGTGTCGAGCGCCAGGTTCGTGATGGTCGGGGTCAGCGTCACGCCGTTCGACACAGTCGCGACCACCTTGCCTTCGCCGTTGGTCTCGACGACTTTCCAGTTTTCCTTGGCGACTTGATGGAGACCATACCTCGCGCCATCGGTCAATTCCGCATTGTCGAACGTGCGCGAGAAGTTGAAGTTGACCGAACGGAATTCGGCACTGTTGGGGGCTGTCACCACGAGACGCGTACCAAAGCCGGTAACCGTATCGAGCGCGACGTTGTAGCCAGCCTCCACCGTCGGGAGCGTTACCGAAACCGACGCGGCGTCCAACTCGCCGAGAATGAAGTCCGTCGCCGCCGGCACGCCGCGCACGGCAGCCTTGGCCGTTTCGTCAATCGCCATCGCCGAAAGATCAAGCGAGGCTCCGTTGTCGAACGAAACGCAAGCCGTCTTGATACGAGTCGTAGTTTTAAGCGCAATCGGTCCGGAAATTGCGAGTCCCAAGCCGGAATAATCGCCGTTCGCCTTCAATGTAACGGGCGTATCGCCTGCATAATTTACCTTCAAAACCGATCCAGCGGCAAAGCCATCAGCCGGCTTTTCGGGCGACCAGGTCAAGTTATTGAAATCGCTATCGCCCGTCAGCGTGGCAGTATAGCTATCAGCCTCGACAATCTGCACGGCGGCGATGCATCCACGCACTCCATTATTATTGATGCTGCCGCCGCCAAGAATAGTCATGTCGCCGCTGAAGACGCGCTGATATTCGGCAACATTGGTGCCGACCACGGCCGTGGCATTTCGCGAGCTGCCGTATTTGAGAAAAGTATTGTTGCGCACCATCGACTTCTTGCCGCCGTCATACGAATAGAAAACCCCGTTGAGCGAGGGCGGGTTGAACTGCGCATTCGGCGTGTCGGTCGCCTGGTAGACGATTACCCGGTAGTACTCGAAGGGAATACCGGTCAAGGCAATCGTGATGACGTTGCCGCTGTCGCCGTCATCGAGGTAGCCCTTGAGAGCGTTGTCGGTAATGCCGTCAGTATATTGATATGTATTTTTGCAATTCCAAACGAGATTCCCGAGCAATCGGCCGTTCATCGAGGTGATGTCGGTACGGGTGTTGCCTGCAGCAGCTAGATTGAACCAATTGGTCGCCGGAACGATGCCGTATGCGGTGGTATTCCCGACCGCTCCGTTGCCGGAACCGAAGTTGAGACTGATGACATCGGCAGCTGGCAGCGCATGACACAGTGCGCCGATTGCCAACGAACTGACGACAATTTTCAATGTTTTCATAGTATGATTTCTCCCCTTGAAGAGATGATAAGCACATTTTAACAAAAATTTCGTCGCACCGCAACATGTACTCGGTCAGTCAAGACCGCGCAGCGGTGTTGACCGACCGAGTACGTTTAGCTCGACATCCTGCAAGACGAGGCCGGCGAGTGAAAAGCCGAAGATGGCCGTCGTGTGCGCGACCGTGCCATTGATGCGGGCCTTCTTTGAGCCCCAGGTGTCGGTGGCGTCGGGTTGGAGGATGTCACCGAGATTTTCGCGATGCTCGGGACTCCAAACGCAGGTGAACTTGCGTGCAGGGAAGCCGCCCGTTTTCTTGAACTTCTGGCGGAGTGCGCGGGCGAGTCCGTCGCCTTCGATCTTGCGGAATTCTGTGGCGCGGACCTGGAAGGGGTCCATCTTGAGAGCGGCGCCCATCGAGGCGAAGAGCGTCGCCGTCGGAATTGACAGCGCGTGGCGGATCAGCGCCGCCTTGCAGGGGAGCGAGTCGATGCAGTCGATGATGTAGTCGTATTTCTCAAGCTTGAAACCCGCGGCAGATGTCTCGTCGTAGATCTCCTGTCGGACATCGAGTTTGACCGTTGGGTTGATCTCCCTTAGGCGCTCGGCGAGGACGGCAACCTTGACTTCTCCCTCCGTCTTCGTTGTCGCCATCAGCTGGCGGTTGACGTTGGTGATTGAAACGCGGTCTGAATCGACCAGCATCAGTTGGCCCACGCCGGAGCGTACAAGTGATTCGGCGCACCAGCTGCCAACGCCACCCAAGCCGATGACAGCGACCTTGGTCGCCTTCAGGGTGTCCAGCATCCGTGTTCCAAGCATCAGTTCTGTGCGGCTCAATGTGGCAGGATGTGGCATGGGTGAGGCTTATTGGAATCGGAGCAGTATCTGTTTGAAGATGTCCCAGAAGCGGACGGGCCAGAGTCGGGTTGGAAGCTGGGCTTCAAGGGGATCCTGAATGAAACCGGGGAGCTCGGGATTGAAGTCAAGTCCTGTCAGGTTTTCTAGTTCGTCAATCGAGATGATGTTGCGCGCGGCCCAGGCCTCCCACGGAACGCGCTGGGGAATCAGGACGGCGAGCGCTCGTACATCCTGTCCCTCCTGGGCGAGGATGACCTGGTAAAACGCATGCGGAATGTCGATGCCGTTGGCGAAATTTTCGCCGCTGCGAGAAGGGATGCAGCCGACGACGACCCAGATTTCGCCGTAGCGGGCGGTCCAGAGGTCGGCGATGCGGTGTTCGACGTCGCGCCAGACGCCGCGGTTGAGCGCGGGGGACTGGGGCGCAATGTTGCTCATCAGGAACGTCTGGCGGCGGGCCTCTTCGCCGAAGCGCGAAATGATCGCGTGGTTCGGCACCATGTGCCCGCGGTCGAAGCCGCTGTTCGTGTAGTCGGCGGGATGCGGTGCGCGGGAAATGCCCTTGTCGACAAGGAAACTCGGACGCTTGCCGTCCTCGAACTTCTTGTCGCGCGTCACGTGATAGGCGCACCAGACGGGATGGCGCAAGGTGTCGGACCAACCGACGAGAAACTCGCCGCGCTGCAGGACGCGGATATCGGCCGGGGCGGGGAAACCCGTGCGCACGGGGGCACCGGCGAACGTGATGGAACCCTCGGGCGCATCCTCGTCAAATTCGTAGACGGCGTCCGTCCCTGTCCACCCGAGGCCGTCCGTCACGTCGGCGACAGGATTGCCGAAAGAGTAAAGCGTCGACGTGAGAAACTTCGGCCAGGCGTCCTCACGTTCGCGCAACCACGAGCGCGGATGGTGGACAAACCAGTTGCCCGCCGTGGCGAGCAAGGCGAGGACAAGAACGGCGGCGATGCCGAGGATTCTCGACAGTCGCCGCGCGTTGCTGATCTTTTTCTTTGATCGCTTCTTGGACATTTTGGCTTTTACCCGCCGCGGCCGAGGACGGCTCGCGGTACGGTGTCAGAAGTCGCCCAGGTCGATTCGGATCGTCCGGCTCTTCATGGCCTGAAGATGGTCGGGGTCGGCCTCGCCGGCGGCGTAGCGCGCGATGCCGTCCGACTGGTTGTCGGGGATCGTCAGCTTGGCGCCGCAGGCCGGGCACTCCGTCACTTGACCGATGAGGTCAAGTGACGCTTCGATTTCGGTGTGACACTTGTCACAGACGAAACTTGTAAAACCGTCGCCCATGGTTTAGAGGCCAAGCTTGGTTGCGCTACGCCAGGCGTAGTACTTCTTGAGTTTCAGCTTCTTGGCGGCGGCTTCGTCGCAGAAGATCCAGGCGTCGTTGTGCGCCTGAAGGGCGGAAGCCGTGCAGAACTGCGACATCGGACCTTCGACGCAGCCCTTGAGCGCGTCCTGCTTGTTCTCGCCGAACGCGAGGAGGATGATCTTCTTCGCTTCGCAGATCGTGCCGACGCCCATCGAGAGCGCGCTCTTCGGGACGGCTTCCATGTCACCCTTGAAGAAGAGGCGAGCATTGTCCTTCACTGTTGAGGGCGTGAGGTACACGATCGACGTACGGGAGGCGAGCGAAGTGCCGGGCTCATTAAAGGCGATGTGGCCGTCGGAGCCGATGCCGAGGACCTGGATGTCAATACCGCCGGCGGCCTTGATCTGCTTCTCGTACGCGGCGCATTCCTTGACCGGATCCTTCGCGAGGCCGTTGAGGACGTGCGTGTTCTTGATCTGGATGTCGATCTTCTTGAAGAGGTTCTCGTTCATGAAGTAGCGGTAGCTCTGGTCATGCGTGCCCGCGAGGCCGTAGTACTCGTCGAGGTTCCAGCTCTTGACCTGCTTGTACGAAACCTTCCTCGCCTTGACGGCCTTCGCCATTTCGTTGTACATGAGAACGGGCGTCGAACCGGTCGCGAGACCGAGGACGGTTTTCGGGTTTTTCTTGACGGCCGCGGTGATCATGTCCGCCGCGAGCTTCGAGGCTTCTTCCTTCGTCTTGCAGATAACAACTTCCATGGTTGTGTTTCTTTCGTTTGGTTTGGTTTACAAATTATACTCTTCGCATCAGTCGATGTAAAGCGGGGGAACCGCAATCGGCGTCCGCGGGGCGGTAGGCTCGCCGGTTGCGCTCGTTGCGCTAGATTGGCTCGTTTCGCTGGAACTGCTAGCCTCACCGGACGGGCTAGAGTTGGCTTCACTCGGCGTGCTCGTCGCGTGATAGAGTGCGCAAATGCCGGCGACGACGCTCCAGAGGACGCCCAGCGCGACAAGGACGAGGATCGCCCAACGCAGAATCGTCGGGCCGAGCGCGGTGACGTCGGCGAAACGGTCGCTGAGCGGAGCCGAGTAGCGCGTAAAGCGAGTCTTGGCGGGGGTGGGCGGTTCGACAGGCGCTTTCGGCACCGCCCAGGTCGACGGAGGGTCGAAAAGCGACGGTACGGGGGGCTGTTCGTCGGTCGTCGGCTGTCGGTCGTCGTGTTTGTCTTCGACGGGTTCAGGAACCGGCGCCGGAATCGGTCTTTCCTCGGGCAGTGGCGGGGGAACGACGGGACGTTCGCGAATCGCCGGATCACGGCGTCCGTTGTAGATCTCCATGAATTCCGCAACGAAGGGCTTCGGGTCGAGACCGACCGTTTCGCAGTAGAGCTTGACGAAGCCGCGGCCGTAGATCGGCGCGACGAGGCGCGAGAAGTTCTCGTTTTCGAGATCTTCGATCATAGCCGACATGATGTGAGTCGTCTCGGCGATGTTGGCAATGGTGAGTCCCTTGGCTTCGCGGGCCGCCTTGAGTTCTTTTCCGAAGTCGAGCATGGCTGGGATTTTAATGATGAGTGATGAATGATGAATGTTGAATGGCGGTGTTAGAATTCTTCTTCGTCTGATGGAGCGGCGAAGGGGTCGTCGGTTGTCGGCTGTCGGCCGTCGAAGACGTTCTCGTTGTCGCTGTTGCCCGCCGCGCCCGAGACGGGCGGCGGTACGGGGTCGAAGGCATCGTCGGAGGCTGCGGCGGAAGCTTCGCCCTTGAAGACGGCCATGAGCTGGTCCTGGTCCATGATGATCTGGCGCGGCCCTGCGCCGACCTGTGGACCGATCACGCCGGCATCCTCGAGCATGTCCATGATCTTCGCCGAGTGGTTGTAGCCCCAGCCGAGCTTGCGCTGGAAGTGGGAGGTCGAGGCGCGGTTCGTGTTGATAATGCATTCGACGGCCTTCTTGAAGTCGCTCGCGTTCTCCTCGGCCTTGACCTGCTCGCGCTGGACGGCGGCCGCCTCCTTCGCGTCGTCGCCGCTGGTCTTGGGCTCGTCGTCGGCGAAGAGGTCGACTTCCTCTTCCTTGATCGTCGCAAGCTTCTTGGTGAAGCGGTCGTCAAATTCTGTGTTGGAGTGCTTTTCGATGAACTCGGTGATGCGGGCGATTTCCTCATCAGAGATCCACGCGCCCTGCGCGCGCACGAGGAGGCCGTCCTTGCCCTTGAAGAGCATGTCACCGCGGCCGATGAGGTTCTCGGCACCGCAGTCGTCGAGAATCGTGCGCGAGTCGATGGCCTGCGAGGTCTTGAACGCGACGCGGCCGGGGATGTTCGCCTTGATCGTGCCCGTGATGATCTTCGCATCCGGACGCTGCGTCGCGAGGATCATGTGGATGCCGGCGGCACGCGCCTTCGCGGTGATGCGCGCGATGTCGGGCGTCACCTCCTTGCCGTTCGAGGCCATGAGGTCCGCAACTTCGTCGATGATGATGACGATGTAGGGAACGGTCTTCGGCATCGACGAGTTGACGGCCGTGTCGTTGCCGAACATGTCCGTCTGGGTGAAGGACGGCCGGTGGTTGAAGTCATAGATGTTGCGCACGCGGGCGCGCGCGAAGAGCTTGAGGCGCTTCTCCATTTCGGCGACAGCCCAGCGGAGCGAGAAGACGACCTTCTTGTTGTCCGTGATGACGGGGACGATCAGGTGCGGGAGCGAGGCGTACGCCGTGAATTCGACGGACTTCGGGTCGACCATGATGAGCTTCAGTTGCTCGGGCGTCTTCGTCATGAGAAGACCGTTGATGAGTGAGTTGAGGCAGACCGACTTGCCCTGGCCCGTCGCGCCGGCGACGAGCATGTGCGGCATTGAGGCGAGGTCGGCGACGAGCTCCGTGCCGTCCGCCTTCTTGCCAAAGAGAAGAGGTAGCTCGCCCTTGAACTTCTTCCAGGCGTCCGACTCGATGATCTCTCGGAAGGAGATGCCGGCTGGCGCACGGTTGGGGACTTCGATGCCGACTTTGTCCTCGCCAGGGATCGGCGCCTCGATGCGGAGCGACTTCGCCTTGAGCGCCATCATGAGCGTGTTCTGGAGCGCGAGGAACTTCTCGGGACGCGTGCCCGGCTCGGGCGTGAGCGCGTACTTCGTGACGACAGGACCCTGCACCGTGTAGGCGAGTTCCGCATTGACGCCGAAGAGCTTGAGCGTGTCGACGAGCTTGCGCGAGGTCTCGCTGACGTCGCCATGGTCGGCGGATGACTTCTTGAGGGGATTGAGAAGCGAGAGCGAGGGCAGCTGGTAGGGCCCCTTGTCCTCGGGGGGAGGCGGCGTGTCGCCTAGAGACGCCGCGGGCGAGGACGCACCGCGGTACGGGGAGGGCGTTTGGGAGGCCGCGCCCGAGACGGGCGGCGGTACGGGGGCGGCATCGTACCGCGGTGCGTCCTCGCCCGCGGCGCTTTCAAGCCTGTGCTTGGCCTCCCACTTCGCGAGTTTCTCAGCTTCCTTCTGGGCGCGCTTCTCTTCCTTGATGCGGAGCTTCTCCTGGCGGATGCGTTCCTTCTCTTCCTCGCGCTGACGCCGTGCCTCTTCCTTGGCGGCGCGTATCGCTTCGTACGGATCTGGTTCGTTGTCAGAAGAACCTTCTGCACTCCGCTCATCACGCATCGCTCTAACTTTATCGTTAGCAGCCGCACGTGCGGCTGCGGAGCCCCTCATTGCCCAATGGAAGATCGCGGCGAGGAAGGCGACGAGGTTGTGGGCGCCGACGGCCCCGATAAGGGCGATGACGGCCAGGATCGCAATGACGATCGAGGCGCCGAAGTCGGAAAGAAGCGGTGCGAGGGCGCGGGTCATCAGGAGGTAGCCGACCACGCCGCCCGCATCGGGAATGTTCAGCTGCTCGGTCAGAACTCCCACGAGTCCACCATGGTCGCCGAGGGCCTGAACGAGGCAGGCGACGGCCGAGAGGAAGACGAAGAACCAGAGTTCGCGCCGCCCAGGGCGCATGCGGCGTCCGCGGACGAGGCAGAAGCCGGCGATCACGCAGAGGATCGGGACGATCCAGATCGCGAGACCGAAAAGGAGGTATCCGTAATGCGCGAAGGCGTCGCCGAGCGCACCGATCCAGTTGGACGTGGGCGGAGCCGGCAATTCGGTGTAGACGCGGGCGTCATACGTGAGAAGCGCCATCAGGGGGAAGATGGCGAGCGGGAACAGAAGCCAGGCAAAGATGCTGTGGTTGTCAGTCTGCGAAGAGGGTTCGGTCATGAGTCGGTTCGAAGTGATGGGTCTCGTTTTTGACGATGTGATAGACGACGATGGCAAGGATTAGGGCGAGGGCGTGGAGGCCGATGTCGCCGAGGGAGGGAAGTCTCATTTCGGTTCTCCTTCCTTTTGCGTGAAGAGTCTCGCGGCCTTGTCCTGCAGGCGCGCGATAAATTGGCTGGTGTGGGGCGCGGACGGCAGGATCTTCGGAATCCAGCGCCGGAGGGCGGGCTCGATCTCGGCGCCGTGGTAGCGCACGAGCCGTCCGTTGCGTGCGATGGAGACCGCGCCGGACTCTTCCGAAACGACGACGACCAGTGCGTCCGTCTCCTCCGAAAGTCCGACGGCCGCGCGATGCCGCATGCCGCTCACGCTGAGCGAGGGGTTGTTCGAGACGGGGAAGACGCAATGGGCGGCGCTGATGCGGCCGTTGCGCACGGTCATGCCGCCGTCATGGAGCGGCAGGGGCGGTGTGAAAATGCAGGTCACGAGTTCCTGCGAGAAGTCTGCATTGACGATGACACCCGTCGATTCGTAACTGCGCAGGGAGATGCCGCGCTCGAAGGCGAGGAGCGCACCGATCTTGTGGTCCGCGAGGGACTGGATGATCGTCACGATGAAGTCGGGCGAGGCGATGCCGTTCGCATCGGTCTTCGGGCGCTCGAAGAAGCCGAACGCGCCGAGCTGCGAGAGCATGCGGCGGATTTCCGGCTGGAAGATGACGACCGTCGAAATCGCGAGATAGACGAGCAGCGAGCGGATGATCGCCGAGAGAACGTCGAACTCGAAGACGTAGGCGAAGGCGACGAGCGTGCCCGCAAGGAGTCCGACGCCGAGGAGCACCTGCCCGAAGCGCGAGCCCTTGGCGGCCCTGAGTATCGCCAGAAAGACCGCGTAGAGGATCGCAATCTGAATGATCGCTGAGAGATCAAACATTTTTTACCAGCGCCTCCACATCGCGGCCGTCCATCGTCTCGTGTTCGAGGAGGGCCTTGGCGAGGAGCTCGAGCTTGTCGCGGTTTTCGGAAAGAAGGCGTTTCGCGTCCGCATACGCGGCATCGATCAACCTCTTCACCTCCGCGTCGATCTCGCGCGAGGTCTCTTCGCTGAAGGCGGGCGGCAGGTCTTCGCCCGTGAACTGCGAGGGCTCCATGAACGCCTGGAAGCCGAACTTCTCGCTCATGCCGTACTTGCAGATCATCTCGCGGGCGATCTGCGTCGCGGTCGCGATGTCCTGCGAAGCGCCGGTCGAGATGTCGCCGAGGACGAGCTCCTCCGCGATGCGGCCGCCACAGCAGATGCGCATCTCGGCGAGGAAGTACTTCTTCGTGTGGTTGAGGACGTCCTTCTCGGGGAGCGCCATCGTCGCGCCGAGGGCGCGTCCGCGCGGAATGATCGTCACCTTGTGGAGCGGATCCGCGTCGGGTGCGAGGAGAACCTGCAGGATCGCGTGGCCGGCCTCGTGCCAGGCCGTGTATTCGCGGTCTTTCTGCGAGTAGCCGGCGGACTTCCGTTCGCGTCCCCAGATCACCTTGTCGCGCGCCTCATCCAAGGTCGCCATGTCGACGCCCTCGAGTTTCTTGCGAACGGCGAGAAGGGCGGCTTCGTTCAGGAGGTTCGCGAGGTCCGCGCCCGAGAAGCCGGGCGTCCCCCGCGCGACGCGGTCGAGGTCGGCGTCGGCGGCGAAGGTAATCTTCTTGCCGTGGAGCTCGAGGATCTCGCGTCGTCCCTTCAAGGTCGGCAGTTCGACGACGACCTGGCGGTCGAAGCGACCGGGACGCAGCAGGGCCGAGTCGAGCGTGTCGGGGCGGTTCGTCGCGGCGATCACGATCACGCCCTCGTTCGCGTCAAAGCCGTCCATCTCGACGAGCATCGTGTTGAGCGTCTGCTCGTAGGCGTGCGAACCGCCGATCGCGCCCGCGCCCGTGCGCTTCTGGCCGATCGAGTCGATCTCGTCGATGAAGACGATGCAGGGCGCACGCTTCTTCGCCTCGGCGAAGACGTCGCGCATGCGGCTCGCGCCGACGCCGACGAACATCTCCTCGAAGTCGCTGCCGCTCATCGCGAAGAAGGGGACCTTCGCCTCGCCGGCGATCGCCTTGGCGAGAAGCGTCTTGCCCGTGCCGGGCGGCCCGACCATGAGAACGCCCTTCGGGATCTTGCCGCCGAGCTTCTTGAACGCCTCGGGGTTCTTGAGGAACTCGACGATCTCCTGCACCTCCTCGCGCGCCTCGTCGATGCCCGCAACGTCGGCGAAGGTGATCTTGCGCTTGTCGCCTTCGGGCGGCAGCGCCTTCGCCTTCGACTTGCCGAAGCTGAAGAACCCGCCGCCTCCGCCCATCTTGCGGAAGAAGCAGAAGTAGAAGAGCACCATCATGCCGACCATGAAGAGGATGTTGATGACGAGGGGCGAAAGGGCGCTGTGCTCTTCCCTGACGACAACTTTCACGTTTTCGGCGAGAAGGTCGTCCATGGTCTTTTCGTTTTCGCCAGGGACGAGCGCGACGCGGTACGTCTCTTTCTTCGGCGTGCCGTCGATTGACTTGTCGGCGCTTTCGACGAGTTCGTCGGTCTCCATTTCGCCGGTCAGGTATGTCTCTCCCTTTTCGTGGTCGAGGACGCGCGTCACGGGCTCGACCAGCTTGCCTTGGCCGAGCAACTGATAGAACTCAAGGAGCGTAAGGTCCTTGACGGCGGGTGCGTTGGGATTCGCCTTGTAAAGCGAGATGAACGCGACCAGGATGAGACCGATCACGAGCCACGACCGCCAGGGGGATTCTGTAGATTTAGACATACGTTAATTATACCAAAAATTGTGCCATAATGTCGGCATGCGAAGCAGTATTTGTGGTACAATACTCAAACAAATCAATCTTTGAAATGAAAAAGACCACATCTACTGTACCGAACGAGAAGAAGATCGCGGAGCTTGTCCGTGAAATCATTGTCGAACTGGGCGAAGATCCGGATCGCGAAGGTCTCCTGAAGACGCCGATGCGCGTGGCGAAGGCGATGACGTTCCTGACGCGCGGGTATCGGCAGAATCTTAAGGCGGTCGTCAACAACGCGAAGTTCACGAGCGGCACCAACCACATGGTGATCCTCAAGGACATCGAACTCTATTCCCTCTGCGAACACCACCTACTGCCGTTCTATGGCAAGTGCGCGATCGGCTACATCTCGAAGGGGAAAGTCCTCGGCGTCTCGAAGCTCGCGCGCATCGTCGATATGTTCGCGCGGCGCTTTCAGATCCAGGAGCGCATGACCGAGGAGATCGCGAACGCCATCATGGCCGAAACGGGGGCGGAAGGCGTCGGCGTCGTCATTCACGCAAAACACCTCTGCATGATGATGCGCGGCGTCGAGAAGCAGAACAGCGAAATGACGACGTCTGCCGTTTTGGGAACCTTCCGTTCCGACGAGAAAGTTCGGCAGGAATTCCTGTCGTTGATCAGGTAAATGTACTCGGTCAGTTCGAGCGTCCACGGACGCCGGCAAATATGATATAATTCACACCATGGAACTGAAAGATGACTTTATGGTTTTCTCGGGCACGGCGAATCTGCCGCTTGCCGAGAAGGTTGCAAACTATCTGGGACGTCCTCTCAACAAGATCGACATCCAGCATTTCCCTGACGGCGAGACCTTCTGCCAGGTGCAGGAAGGCGTCCGTGGCAAGGACGTGTTCATCATCCAGTCCGGCTCCCCGGCGCCGAATGAGGCGTACATGGAGCTCTTCATCATGATGGATGCGATGAAGCGCGGTAGCGCGGGTCGCCTTACGGTCGTGCTGCCGTACTACGGTTATGCGCGTCAGGACCGCAAGGACAAGCCGCGGGTGCCGATCACGGCGCGTCTCATCGCGAACCTCCTCACGGCGGCGGGCGCGGATCGCGTCCTCACGCTCGACCTGCACGCGAACCAGATCCAGGGCTTCTTCAACATTCCGCTTGACCAGCTCAAGGCCGAGCCGGTGATTCTCAAGTATATTCGTGACCAGCACTGGGCGAACCCGATCGTCGTTGCACCGGATACGGGCGGGGCGAAGACGGCCTACGGCTACAGCCGCAAGCTCGGTTGCGGTCTCGCGATCGTCGCCAAGCAGCGCACGAGCGGCGAGACGGTCGACGCGTTCTCCGTCGTCGGCGACGTGAAGGACCACGACGTCATCATGATCGACGACATGACCGCAACGGGCGGCACACTCTCGGCGGCGGCGAAGATGTGCCGCGCGGCGGGCTGTAAGTCGGTCCATGCGTTCGTCTCTCACTTCCCGCTCACCGAGAAGGGCCAGGAGCGTCTCATGACCGAAGGCCAGCTCGACGAGCTCGTTGTCACGGACTCGATTCCCATGCGCGCGGGCTTTGATCCGGCGAAACTTCCGTTCAAGCTCACGCAGCTTTCGGTCGCGCCGCTCATCGGCGAAGCGATCAAGCGCATCCATAACGACCAAAGCGTGAACGACCTCTTCAATCACGAATAAGGCCTGGTTTTTCCATCTGCTGCTCTCTGAAAGAGCAGTCTGAGGCCGCACGGATATTCTCCATGCGGCCTGTCGATTCTTTCGCCTGAATCTGTGCTTTTTTTGGTATAATACAAACTCAAACTCGTTGTAGGGAGACTCTATGCCCGAAAAGACTTCTTGGACTAACAGAATTATCGCCGCGTCGCTCGCGGCGGTGGTTGTTGTGTTGTTGTTGATCTGGCCGTTCCCGGGGCTGCATCCGACGGCGTGGAACGATACGGCGGTGGCGGCGGGGCTGATGCCGGCCGACCGTATGTTGCCGGGCCTTGGCGTTTACCTAGCGCATCTTGTTTCTGCCGTATTGCCGCAGGCTGCGGCGACCTCGATTGTTGTCGTGCTCTCGAAACTGGCAGTCGGAGTCTGCGTCTATCTCGCCTACGGGGCGATTTTCGACATATTGTCATTGGTGACGATCAGTGGGCAGCGCGACATGCGGCGGCGTTTGCTGGCGTTGCGCATCGCATCCGCAGCGGCTGCGCTGGCGCTTGGTTGCTCCGATCCGTTCTGGTGTGCGGCGCAAGGCGTTTCCGGCTCGCTGTTCGTTGTTTTTCTGGCGATTCTGACGGTGTGGCTGTTCATGCGGCTTTTGCGCAAGGCCTCGTTTACGGCGGCGGTGCTGACGCTTTTCGCGCTCGCGGTTCTTTGCGCCGAGTCTCCGTTCGGGTGGATCGTCTTCTTGCTCCTGCTCGTCCTGATGCGTCGGTTCCTCGCGGGCGAGAAGCCTAAATCCTGGGTGGAGTTCCTTAATCCGATTCGGATGCAGCGCACGAAATGGTCGGTGACCTTCGCGTTTCTGGGAACGCTGATCCTGGCGGTGCTTCTTGAGTGCTTCGCTTTTGCCATGATGGATGGCCTCAAGGCTCATGGTCGGTTCGCGAGCGAATTTCCGACGTTGTATGCGGGGGCTTATTTTGACTTGATACTCGATGGTGCGAACGTGTCGGGCTTCCTGTCTCTTCTCGGGGCTGTCGTGTTGCCGGGCTTTCTGGTTTTTCTGATGTCGCGTTCGGCGACGGACGAGGAAAACTTCCTGCCGCTGAAATATTCAGTCGTTTACTTTTTGTGCGGACTCATTGCCTTTCTTCAGCTGTCACCGTTTTCGGTGACCTGGTTCTGGCAGGCGGTCGACGGCGTTCAGGTTTCGCGGACGCTGACGCTTGCCGGGGCGTTCCTTTCGTCCCTGACACTCGCTTGGGCTCTGTTCGTGCTCTGCGTGGAGATCCTCTGCCGCGACTATGACCATATCGAATCCGTCCTCTTTCAGGGCTATCGGGAAGAGCAGGAAGGCGACAGGGCGGCGCGTCCGGTTCTCGCTTCAGAGACGTTCGCGAGCGTTCGTCTCGGCCTTGGCCGCCTGGTGTTGCTGACTGTTCCGTTGGTGTTGGTCGCTATCATCGTTTGGGGGCGCCGTCTGCCGGACGACCGTCGGCTCCAGGGGATTGTCCATCAGTTCGTCAACGAGCTCATCGACGAGTCCGAGGGGGTGAAATATCTCTTTACTGAGGGTGCGTTTGACCCGTATCTCCGGCTTGAGGCCCTCCGTCGCGGCGTTGCGATTCAGCCGATTTCGGTTATGGGCGGCAAATCCCGTCGCGAGGCCTATCTGCGTCAGCTGGGTGCGATGGGGCTCGAGGACCGCCTGACGCTACAGGCCGGTGCGGCGGAAGCCCTGCGGACGTGGGTGATGACGAAGTCCGACCGGCTCGCCGAGTGTGCCGTTCAGTTGGCGTTCGAACTGTTTCGGTTTAACCATCGCCTCAAACCGGTCGTCTACGGCGCCTTGGTGCGTCCCCTCGGCGGGAGTGCCGATGCGGCGGCCTCGTCCGTCTCGCGCTGCCATCGTCTTGCGGATCTGATCGTGGAGCAACACGAGAAGGGGGTCTGGCGGCATGCCGTCAATCCGCTCCTCAAGGACCGCTTCCTGTTCGCCCAGTTCCGTCTCGCCGTGATGAGTCGCCTACGCGCGATTCAGCTCGATCCGCAGATGAAGACGCGCGAGTCGATCGAGGAAATCGCCTACGCGAATCGGCTGAACGAGCACAATCCCTCGCTCAGGAAAATCCTCCGCCGGATAGACTGGGTGCGTCGCCAGAACGGCGAGGACCTGACGCCGCGCGAGGGCCTAGCCGTGGCGCTTCGCCGGGCCGACTTCGTGATGGCGCGGCGGTATGCGATGCCGGTTCTGCACCAGGATCCGGACGAGCCGAACGCGAACTTTGCGCTCGGAATGAGCTATTACGTCGAGGAACAGTTCGCGAAAGCCGAGGAGTATCTGAAGCGTGTGCTGAAGCGGAGTCCCGACGAGGCATCGGTCTACAACAACCTAGCGCTTGTCTATCTGAAGACCGACCGTCTGGCAAAGGCTGCGGAGTCGGCTGCCAAGGCGCTCGAACTCAAACCTGGTGAGGCGGAGATCTTAGATACCGTCCGCCAGATCGAAGAAGCCCAGAAGAAAGGAAGGCAAAAATGAACATCACCCGTCTCAAGTTTCTCTCGCTGGCCGGTGCCGCGCTCGTCGCGGGCTGCCTGTCGTTTGATACGTATGACAACCTGCTCGCTGAGGCGACGGTCCTTACGCCTGATCGCGTCGGGGTCTGCAGCTGGAGCTGGCAGAAGCCGCTGAAGGAGGTCGCCGTCGAGATGGAGACGGCGAACGTGAAGGGCATCCACCTCGCGCTCGGGCCGTTCATCGCGCCCGACGAGCGTCACGGCGCGGCGGAAGGCGCCGAGGCTTGGGCGTTCGTGAAAGACCAGGTCGCGTCCGGCAAGTGGAACGTGATGGCCACGATGATCAGCACGGTCGGCGAAGACTACTCGACGCTCGAGACGATCAAGAAGACGGGTGGTATTGTCCCCGATCAGCATTGGGCGGCCAACCAGGCAATCGTTACCGCCGGTGCGAAACTGACGCAGGAGCTCGGTTGCAAGTATATGTCGACGCATGCGGGCTTTCTGGACGAAAGCGACCCCGTGGCGCTTGCGAAGTATGTCGAGCGCGTAACGTGGATGCGTGACGAATGCGCGAAGTACGGCGTGACGCTGATTCTTGAGTCGGGACAGGAAACCGCCGAGGATCTCGCGAAGTTCATGACGAAAGTTCCGGGCATCGGCATCAACTTTGATCCTGCGAACATGATCCTCTATGCTAAGGGCGAGCCGATGAAGGCGGTGAAGATCCTGCGTCCGTGGATCAGGCAGGTCCATGTCAAGGACGCCTGTGTTACAAAGGTTCCGGGAACCTGGGGCACGGAAGTCGCGTGGGGCACGGGCGAGGTCGGCGGCAAGGCGTTCCTCGCGGAGCTCAAGGCGCTCGGCTACACGGGCAATTTCGTCGTCGAGCGCGAGGCGGGCACGGACCGTCCGGGCGACATTCGTATCGCAATCGAGGGACTGGTGAAGTAAGATGTCACGCAAGCTTAAGGCTATCGTTCTGGGCGCCGGCTACCGCGGTCGCGCGTATGCCGAGTATGCCGCCGCGCATCCGGATCAGCTCGAAATCGTCGGCGTGGCCGATCCCGACCAGGCGGAGGTCATTTCCGCGCCGAAATATTGGAAGGACTGGCGGGAGTGTCTCGCGGAGAAGCCCGAGGCGGACATCGTGATGATCACGATGCCCGACGCGCTCCATCACGAGCCGGCGATCATGGCGCTTGAGGCGGGCTATCATCTGCTCTTGGAGAAACCGATCTCGCCCACGGAGCAGGAGTGCCGCGAGGTGATTGACTGCGCGCTCCGGATGAAGCGTCTCGTCATCATCGGGCACGTTCTCAGGTACACGGCGTATTTCGCGCACATCAAGGCGCTGATCGATTCCGGTGAGCTCGGCGAGGTCGTCTCGATCGCGCATCAGGAATCGGCCGGCTTCTGGAAGGTCGCCCACTCGTATGTGCGTGGCAACTGGGCGAATTCGAAAAAGAGTTCGCCGATCATTCTCGCGAAGTGCTCACACGACCTCGACCTTTTCGTCTGGTGGATGGGCGGCAAGAAGTGTAAGAAGGTTTCGTCTTTCGGCTCGATCAAGCTCTTCCGCAAGGAGATGATGCCGAAGGGCGCTGCCTCGCGTTGCGTGGACTGTCCACCGTCCATCGAGAAGCGCTGCGTCTGGAGCGCGCGCAACATGTACTGCGCGCATGACGAGCTCAAGTATCTCTTTGCCGACCATTCCGACGCGGCGATGGCGCGGCTCATCGAAGAGACGGAATACGGCAAGTGCGTCTATTCGAGCGATAACAACGTCCCTGATCACCAGACCGTGACGATGGAATTCGAGGGCGGTGCGACGGTGAGCCACGTGATGACAGGCTTTACCCACCAGAACATCCGTACGACGCGCATCGCGCTGACGCGCGGCGAGATCATCGGTGACGGCGAGAACCTCGACGTCACGCGCTTTGACGGTAATTCGGTCGAGACGGGGGTTCCAACGAACTACCGCATCCCGAATCCCTCGCGTCACGGTGGCGGCGACTTCAACCTCGTCGCGGAGATGATCCGCATCCTGCGGCGGAACGACGCGGACGAAATTCGCGAGACGACGGCCGAGGCCCTGCAAAGCCACCTCATCTGCTTTGCCGCCGAAAAGTCGCGTTTGAGCGGCGGCGCGATTGTGGAGATCAACTGACGATGGCAATGGAGAAGAGATCGCGCGTTGCGCCGCATGTGGCCGAACTGCCGAAGAGTGGCATTCGCAAGTTCTTCGACATCGTTGCGCAGTCGAAGGATACGGTGTCGCTTGGTGTCGGCGAACCGGACTTCGACACGCCTTGGCACATTTCGCGTGCAGCGGTGACGTGCCTGGAGAATGGCGGTACGCATTACACGTCCAACCTCGGCACACCCGATCTGCGTCAGGCGATCTGCCGCTATCTGACGCGGCGCTTTGGCTCGTCCTTCGACTGGACGAAGGAAGTGCTCGTCACGGTGGGTGTCTCGGAGGCGATCGACCTCGCGATCCGAGCGATCTGCTCGCCAGGTGACGAGATCCTCTACCATGAGCCGTGCTTTGTCTCCTATGCGCCGACGATCCGGCTGGCGCACGCCGTACCGGTTTGCGTCGAGACGCGGGCTGAGGATGAGTTCCGCCTGACGGTCGCCGCGCTCGAGGCGAAGGTGACGCCGAAGACGAAGGCGATGCTCCTCAACTTTCCGTGCAATCCGACAGGTGCCGTCTTGAGCCGCGCCGACATGGCCGAGATTCTCGCCTTTGCGGAGCGGCATGATCTCCTGATCCTGGCCGATGAGGTCTATAGCGAGCTGAACTATACCGTACCGCGAGCCGTCCTCGGCCGCGGCGATGAACAGCATTTTCTCCCCAGCTTCTCCGCCTTCCCGGAACATCGTGACCGCGTCATTCTCCTCAACGGCTTCTCGAAGAGCTGGGCGATGACGGGGTACCGTCTCGGCTACGCCTGTGGGCCGGCGGACGTCATCGACGCGATGATGAAGATCCATCAGTACGGCATCATGTCCGCCCCGACGCTTGCGCAGGCCGCCGGTGTCGAGGCAATGGACTTCGGCGACACGGACGTCGAGCGGATGCGTCGTGAATATCAGAAGCGCCGCGACTTCCTCGTGCCGGCATTGAATGCGATGGGGCTCAAGACCGTGATGCCGAAGGGCGCGTTCTACATCTTCTGCGACATCCGTTCGACGGGAATGAGCGACGAGGATTTTGCGATGAAGCTCCTGAAGGACTACGGCGTCGCCGTCGTGCCGGGCTCGGCTTTCGGCACATGCGGCGCGGGTTTCGTGCGCATGTCGTACGCGACCTCCCTCGAGAAGATCAAAATCGCCGCCGAGCGCATCGCCAAAATGCTCACCTGACGCTCCGTACCGCGGTGCGTCTCGCCCGCGGCGCTGACAAGACTCCCCATGCGCAACAAGTTCCTTCCCTTTGAGATCCTTTACGAAGATCGCGACATCATTGTGATCGACAAGCCCGCGGGGCTTCTCACGACCAACACGCGGCTGATCGGACGCGCCGCGCGCGAGGCGCAGCCGACGGCTGAAAACTTCCTTAACGCCTACGTCCGCAAGGGACAGGCCCGCAGTTCGAAGCATGTCTCTCTTGTGCACCGTCTCGACCGCGAGACGAGCGGCGTGATGTTGTTCGCGAAGGACGAGCGCCTGGCAGATGCGATTCGCGACCGCTGGAATGAGCTCACGGAGAAGACCTACGTCGCGACGGTCGAGGGCGTGATTGAGGCGGATGAAGGCGTCTTTGAAAGCTATCTTCAGGAAGACGCCGACGGGTACCGCGTCAGGTCGGTCGCGAAGGGCGGAAAACTGGCGCGGACGGAATGGAGGAAGATTTCCTTGCGGCGAGACAAGAGTGTCTCGCCCCCGAATGAGGGAGCTCCGCAACGGGGGCGAGGCACTCTTGCCTCGCCGCAACAGAAAACAACCACCGTCGAAGTCGCGCTCAAGTCGGGACGCAAGAATCAGATCCGCGTCCATTTCTCCGAGGCGGGCCACCCGGTTGTCGGTGACGTCAAATACGGCGGCAAGAAGGCCGATCGCCTTTACCTGCGCTCCGTGAAGCTCGTCTTCACGCATCCGTTCACCCATAAGCGCCTCGAATTCGCCGCGCCATGAGCGAGTCGGAGCGCGAGATCGTCGAAGGCACCATCAAATCCGTCGTCTTTCACAACGACGCGAACGGGTATACGGTTCTGCATGTCGAAATTCCGAGCGAATTCGAACTCGCGCGCAATCCCGAGATCACGGTCGTCGGCAAGACGCAGGCCGTGTGGGAGGGCGAGGAGATCAAGGCCGAGGGACTGTGGGTGACGGACAAGGTGCACGGCCGCCAGTTCAAGGCCGAGACGCTGACCTGCGTCGCACCGCGGTCGCTGAAGGGGATCGAGAAGTATCTCGCCTCCGGACTCATCAAGGGCATCGGTCCCGTGCTCGCGAAGCGCATCGTCGACACGTTCGGCGAGGAGACAATGCACGTTCTCTCGCATCAGTCGGGACGCCTCTCCGAAGTGCCGAAGCTCGGTGCGGCGAAGATCCGTCAGATCCGCGAGTCGTGGCACGCGAACGAGACGATGCGCGAGAACATGATCTTCGGGCAGACCTACGGAATCTCGATTACGAAGATGACGAAGATCGTGCGCAAGTACGGTCCCGACGCCGTCGCGATCGTCAAGCAGGATCCATACCGCCTCTGCCGCGACATCTGGGGCATCGGCTTCGCGACGGCCGACAAGATCGCGCTCTCGGTCGGGATTCCAAAAGACTCGCCACTCAGGGCCCGCGCATCGATCTCGTACACGCTCGAGACCGAGAGCGAGGACGGCGGACACTGCTGGACGTACGAGAATGAGTTGCTCCTTCATGCGAACGAGTTGACTGGGATTCCGACGGAGATTTTGAGCGAGGCGCTGGCCGCGGAGATCGAGGCGGGAAGAGTGGTGTATGAGTCTTCTGAGCGGCGAGACAAGAGTGTCTCGCCCCCAGCTGATACGCAACGGGGACGCGACACTCTTGTCGCGTCGGAACCGAGAAAGATCTACCTCCGCTCGCTCTACTACTCCGAGCGCGACGTTGCCGCGCGCGTAAAGGCGATTCTCACGACCCCGCGCGCCTTCCCCGCGTTCGACTGTGCGAAGGCCATCGCCTGGTGGCAGTCGCGTCAGCGCTTCGAGCTCGCCGAGCGGCAGCGCGAGGCGCTTGCGAATTCGCTTGACTCGAAGTTCTCGATCATCACCGGCGGCCCTGGCGTTGGCAAGACGACGATCATCCGCGCACTGGTCGAGATCTATCAAGGCGTCAAGAAGCTGAACGTCGTCCTGGCTGCGCCGACAGGCCGCGCGGCGAAGCGGATGACGGAGAGCATTTTCGGGGAGGGAGCTGTTACCACGCCGCGGCCGGGGACGGCTCGCGGTACGGTGCAAGGTGCACAGACGATTCACCGGCTCTTGAAATGGAATCCGGTCACGAACCGCTTCACTTTCGACGCCGACAATCCGCTGGAAGGGGACGTCTTCATCTTCGATGAGACGTCGATGATTGACGTGAAGCTCGCGTGCGAACTCCTGAAGGCCGTGCCCGACACGGCGGTCGTCGTTTGGGTGGGTGATACGGATCAGCTCCCGAGTGTCGGCGCGGGATCGGTTCTCGGCGATCTTATCAAGTCGAAGGTCGTGCCGGCGACGAAGCTCGACTTCATTTTCCGGCAAGACTCCTCGGGCCTCATCGTCAAGAACGCTCACCATGTGAACGCGGGCGAGCCGCTGGAGATCCGACGCGACGACACCGATTTCTATTTCGCGCGCTGCGAGGATCCGCAGCAGTGCCTGCGGCGGGCGATCGAGTTCATGACGACGCGCATTCCGAACAAGTTCGGGATGGATCCGCTGCAGGATGTGCAGGTTCTTACCCCGATGCGCCGCAATACGCTTGGTACTGACAATCTCAACAGCGAGCTTCAGAAGGCGCTCAATCCGCAGGGGGATGCAATCATCCGCGGTGGAACGGCGTTCCGCGTCGGGGACCGCGTGATGCAGCTGCGGAACAATTACGACAAGGATGTCTTCAACGGTGACGTCGGGTTTGTAAAGGCTGTCAACTCCGACGACCGTTCGCTCATCATCAATTTCGACGGGCGTCCCGTCAAGTATGACGCGGGCGATCTGGACGAACTGGTGCTCGCTTACGCGATGACGATCCACAAGTCGCAGGGCAGCGAGTATCCGGCGGTAATTGTCCTCATCCACACGCAGCATTACGTGATGCTCCAGCGCAATCTCCTTTATACGGCAATCACGCGCGGCAAAAAGCTCGTCCTGTTGATGGGCGTGCCCTACGCCATCGACCGCGCCATCGAGACCAACACCGTCCGCGAACGCCGCACCTCACTGGCGGAACGCCTTCAATCTCGGGATTGCCGCCCGTGATACAAGAAGTTGCCCTCTTGACAGGGCCTCGTTTTTTTTGATATAATTCGCGCTCGTTGCAGGAGAGATGGCAGAGCCTGGTTGAATGCACATGACTCGAAATCATGCATACCCGCAAGGGTATCGGGGGTTCGAATCCCTCTCTCTCCGCCAACCTTACGGAAGATTAAAATTCTGCGGGCGTAATTCAATGGCAGAATAGGAGCTTCCCAAGCTTCTTACGTGGGTTCGATTCCCATCGCCCGCTCCACTACCCCGAGGCAACAGTTCTCGGGGTTTGTTGTTTTTTGCGGGGTAAAATTTGATATAATATACCCTATGATTGACTCTAAATGGTTGAAGAAGAAGGCCGAGCAGGTTCGCAAGGTCGATACGATTGATCCGGCGCTGTACCGCAAGTACGGCGTGAAGCGTGGCTTGCGCAATGATGACGGTACGGGTGTGCTGGTTGGTCTCACGACAATCGGCAACGTGCACGGCTATGTCGTTTCCGAAGGCGAGAAGCAGGCGGTTCCCGGTCAGCTCTTCTATCGCGGCATCAGCGTCGAAGACATGGTGAACGCGACGGAGAAGGAGCACCGATTCGGTTATGAGGAGGCAGCGTACCTCCTGATGTTCGGCAATCTGCCGTCGAAGAAGGATCTCGCGGATTGGAATGACAAGATCGGGCTTTACCGCAAGCTCTCGGATGGCTTCAAGGAAAACGCGATCATGCGTCATCCGTCCATCGACCTCATGAACGCGATCGCGCGTGCGATCCTTTTCGCGATGGCGTTTGACGACACGACCGATCCGGCGTCGCTCGACGATCTCTCGATCGAGAAGTGCCTCGAGCGTTCGATCGCGATCATGAGCGCGATGCCGACGATTGCGGCGTACGCCTATCAGGCCAAGGCCCACTATCATCTCGGCCAGTCGTTGATGATCCGCAACCCCGACCCGAAAAAATCGAGTGCGGAGAACTTTCTCATGCTCATCCGCGAGGACGGCAAGTATACGAAGCTCGAGGCGGAGACGCTCGATCTCGCGCTCATCCTTCATGCCGAGCACGGCGGCGGCAACAACTCCTCGTTCACGACGCACCTCGTCACCAGCGCCCACACCGACATCTACTCGTCGATCGCGGCCTCGGTCCTTTCGCTCAAGGGCTCGCGTCACGGCGGTGCGAACCTGCGCGTCATGCGGCAGATGGACGAGATCAAGACCCAAGTGAAGAACTGGAAGGACACCGCTCAGGTCGTCGCCTATCTCGAGAAGATCGTCGACAAGAAGGCGGGCGACGGCACGGGGCTCATCTACGGCCTCGGCCACGCGGTCTACACGATTTCCGATCCGCGTGCGGTGATGCTGCACCACAAGGCGCGGGCTCTCGCGAAGGAGAAGGGGCTTCTTGACGAGATGAAGCTCTTCGAGACGATTGAGGCGAAGGGGCCTGCGATCATCAAGGCGCACCATCCGCGGGCCGAGGATGTTTGCGCGAACGTCGACCTCTACTCGGGCTTCGTCTACGAGATGCTCGGCATTCCGCGCGACCTCTACACGCCGCTCTTTGCGGTGGCGCGCTGCGTCAGCTGGTGTGCGCACCGCATGGAGGAGCTCATCAACAACGGGCCGATCATCCGTCCCGCCTACAAGCCCCTGATCCGTCCGCGCGAGTACGTCGCGCTCAAGGACCGCAAGTGAGGCCGGCGCGTCATGCCGCTGTACGTCTATGAGGCGAAAGATCCCGAAGCCGCATGCGACCGCTGTCGCGGCGGCTTCGAGATTGCACAGTCCCTGAAGGATGACCGGCTCACGGCCTGTCCCGCGTGCGGGGCGCCGGTCTACCGCGTCATCCAGGCGCCGGGCCTCACGCACTCGAAGACCGACCTTCATTACCGTGCCAAGCGCGCGGGCTTCCACACGCTCAAGAAGGTTTCGAAGGGCGAGTACGAGAAGATTTACTGACGGCTAACCACGCATCAAGGAGATTCTATGGTCTCAGTTCTTTTGGCGGCTGCTCTTAAGGTTGCGTGCATCGGCGATTCGATCACCTACGGGTATGGACTCGCGGACCGCGAGAACACATGCTATCCGCATCAGCTCCAGCTTCTCTTGGACGCGCAGTTTCCGGGAAAGTACGAGGTTCATCCGCGCAACAAGATTCCGTTTGTCGAACTCGCCATGAAAGCACTGTAACGACGGTGCCCTCGCCGTCGGTCTCGTCCCATGCACCGACTCCTCGTTCCTACGTCCGAACTTTCTTCCGATGCACCGCAGCTTTCCAAAGAGGCGGCGAATCACCTGAAGGTGTTGCGCCCCAAGGACGGCGAGGAGATCGAACTCTTTGACGGGAAGGGGAAGTGGAGGGTTTTCTTATTCCGACGCGACAAGAGTGTCGCGTCCCCATTGGTGTCTCGGGGGCGAGGCACTCCTGCCTCGCCGCAATCGGAAGACCTCCACCTCCAACCTCCACCTCCCTCTCTCATCCTCTTCGCCTGCGTGACGAAGGGCTCGCGGTGGGACTGGACGATCGAGAAGGCGACGGAACTTGGCGTCACGCGTATTGTGCCGGTCATCTCCGACCGGACGATCGTGCGCGTTGATGCGAAGGAGCGCGAGGCGAAACGCGAGCGCTGGACTCGCATCGCCGAGGACGCGGCGCGGCAGTCGGATGCGAAGTGGATTCCCGAGGTGCTCGCTCCCGTGACCTTCGCCGAATCCCTCGCACTTGTCAGGGAAACCCAGTGCTTTGTTGGGGCGCTTACGATGCCGCCGCCACGGACGATTGGAGCGGTGCTGGGGAGCCTCGTACCGCATATCTGCCGAGGCGAAGCCGAGCTGCCGAAGGCAGTCGCTAGAGCAGTGTGCGTCCTCGCCCGCGGCGATGGCGAGCTTTTACCCGCCGCGGCCGAGGACGGCTCGCGGTACGGGTTTTCTCTCTACGTCGGCCCTGAGGGCGATTTCACGCCGGAGGAACTCTCGGCACTCCTTGAGATCGCGACGCCCGTCAGCTTCGGCACGACGATCCTTCGAGCTGAGACGGCGGCGATTTACGGTATCAGCGCCATCAAGACGTTTCTCGACACTCGCCTTGCGACGACCGACTCTCGGGAGTCGGTGGGCAACTGACTGGCCATGAACTATCCCTTGGTCGAGATCTTTGAGTCGCTGCAGGGCGAAGGACGCAACACGGGAAGGCCCGTCGTTTTCGTGCGTTTCGCAGGCTGCAACCTGGCGTGTCCCTGGTGCGATACCGATCATGCGAAACGCTTCGAGCTGTCGCTCGCCGACCTTGTTGCCGAAGTGAAGACCCATCGCACGAAAAGCGTGATCCTGACGGGCGGCGAGCCGACGATTCAGCAGGGGATGGACGAGCTTGTCGCGGCGCTCAAGGCCGAGGGCTATTGGATCGGTGTTGAGACGAACGGGACGAACGAGCCGGCATGGCTTGCCGCAGTCGATTACGTCGCCTGTTCGCCCAAGGCCGAGTATCCGGACCGCATTCGTCTCACGAAGGCGAACGAGGTTCGCCTGGTTGCCTCGTCCGAGGCGGTTCTTGATTTCGCACACCTCGTCCGTACGCGGATTGCGGCGACCGACTACTACATTTCGCCCTGTGAACGCGACGGAACTATCGATTTCGCCACGGCGAAGTCGATTCTTGCGCGACTTGACGGTTTTTCGCTTTCCGTTCAGCTCCACAAGATCCTCGGCTTTCGCTAGGTCTTCAGCATTTCAACATTTTCGTTTTGCCCTATTGACTCGGGTGGCCGGTGTGTGATATACTACACGCCACTTGCATGTCAAAGTGTAAGTCTCTCGGTGGGATACTCAAGCGGTCAACGAGGGCAGACTGTAAATCTGCTGGCTATGCCTTCCAAGGTTCGAATCCTTGCCCCACCACCAATCACGAGGCCCCAATGAAAATTGGGGTTTTGTTTTTATCAGAACACCCGATTTGTGATATAATACAACTTAACTATGAACATTGTCATTTTGTTGGGTGCCCCGGGCTCGGGGAAGGGTACGGTTGCGGGCAAGCTCGCGGCCGAGAACGCGAACTTGAAGCACGTCTCGTCGGGTGATCTCCTCCGCGGCGCGGTGGCGAAGGGTACGCCGTCCGGCATCGAGGCCAAGGGCTTTATGGAAGCGGGCAAGCTTGTTCCGGATGCGCTTATCGCGCAGATGATCAAGGATGTTGTCGCCGAAACGACGGGCGACGTGACGATGCTCCTCGACGGCTTTCCGCGCAACCTCGCACAGGCGAAGATCCTCGAGGAGATGGGTGCGCCGGTGAAGTCGGCCGTTCTCATCGACGTCCCGGACGAGATCATCCAGGACCGCATCGCGGGCCGTCGCACGTGCCCGAAGTGCAAAGCCGGCTACCACGTCAAGAACCTCCCGCCGAAGGTGGAGGGCATCTGCGACGTCTGCGGCGCGGAGCTCACGATCCGCAAGGACGACAATCCCGACACGGTCAAGGACCGCCTCGTCGTCTATCACGGCGAGACCGAGCCGTTGATCAAGTTCTACGAGGACAAGGGTGTCCTCAAGACGGTCGTCGGCACCGATCCGATCGACACGGTCGCGAAGAACTTCATCGCGGTCATGTGATTGGTTGTTGGTTGTTGGTTGATGGTTGGTGGCGAGTGAGTCATGAAGGTTGACATTAAAACCAAGGCGGAAATCGATCGGATGCGAGAAGCCTGCCGGATGAGCGCGGAAATTCGCGACATCTGCGCGAAGGCGGTTTCACCCGGGATGACGACGGCCGATATTGACGATCTTGTTGTCGACTACTGTGAGAAGCACAAGGTCAAGGCGAGCTTCTATAAGTATGCGGGCTTTCCGGGGCACTTGTGTGTCTCGATCAACGACGAGGTCATTCACGGCATTCCCTCGCGCAGCCGCGTGATTATGCCGGGTGACCTCGTGAAGACCGACGTCGGCATCCTCAAGAACGGATTCAACGGTGACACGTCGCGCACGGTGATGCTCGGCGTGACGGATCCCGAGATCATCCGTCTTGTGGAAACGACGAAGGCCTGTCTCAAGGCGGGCATCGCCGCGTGTGGGCCGGGCGTCCACCTTGGCGATGTCGGCTATGCGATCCAGCTGGTCGCGGAAGCGGCCGGCTTTGGCGTCGTTCGTGATTGGATCGGCCATGGCGTCGGGCGTGACGTGCACGAAGACCCGGAGGTGCCGAACTACGGCAAGCCGGGGACGAAACTCGTCTTGCGTCCGGGCATGACGATTGCGATCGAGCCGATGATCACGATGACGAAGGCGGGCGAGAAGACGGATGTCCTCTCGAACGACTGGACGGTCGTGACGCGCGACCGCTCGCTGGCCGCCCATTTCGAGCACACCGTCGCGATCACCGACGACGGGTGCGAAGTCCTCACTTTGCCGGCGGACTATCCCTGAAATTCTTAAGCCCGAAGGCGCCCCGGTCGAATGGCGGCTGATTGCTTGGGAATGGATTGTCCGTCGGCTTCTTTGAATTTGATATAATATAGGCTTGATGACGGCGGATAGAAAAAGACTCATCATACTCGGAGCGACGGGGTCGATCGGCATGAATGCGATCGATGTCGTTCGGTCACATCCAGACGCCTTTGAAATCGTCGCGTTAGCGGCTCTGCGATCCAAGGAGAAGTGCGAAGCGCTGGCGACCGAATTCGGCTGCCGTGCCTATGTCGGCGAAGACGCTGCTGTGCGCGCGGTCGAGGAAAACGACGCCGACATCTGCCTTGTGGCGACGGTCGGCATGAGCGGGCTTAGGCCGACCCTGGCGGCAATCGCCAAGGGTATGGATATCGCCCTCGCGACGAAGGAAGTGATGGTCATGGCCGGCGAACTCGTGACGAAGCGCGCGGCG
This sequence comes from uncultured Verrucomicrobiota bacterium, assembly GCA_945834475.1. Classification (GTDB taxonomy): domain Bacteria; phylum Verrucomicrobiota; class Kiritimatiellia; order RFP12; family UBA1067; genus UBA1067. The sequence goes on along the minus strand of CAMAHK010000002.1, from coordinate 34,639 downwards.
GAGAAGGGTGTCCGATTCCTGCCGGTCGACAGCGAGCACTCGGCGATCTTCCAGTGTCTGGCGACAGGGTGCTGGGTGAGTGCCGCGGGCGAGACACACCGCGGTACGATGCTGACCCCACCACGTACCGTGGTGCGTCTCGCCCACGGCGTCTCCAAACTGATTCTGACGGCCTCGGGCGGGCCGTTCCTGGACGGGCCGGCGGACTTGTCGAAGGTCACGGTTGCCGAGGCGCTCGATCACCCGCGCTGGAAGATGGGCCCGAAGGTGACGATTGACTCCTCGACGATGATGAACAAGGGCTTCGAGGTCATCGAGGCCAAGTGGCTTTTCGACGTCGGCTACGACCAGATCGATGTCGTGGTGCATCCCGAGTCGATCGTGCATTCGCTCGTCACGTTCGTGGACGGCGCGACGCTCGCGCAACTCTCGCCGCCCGACATGCGCGTGGCGATCCAGTATGCGCTCACCTGGCCCGACCGTTTGCCGAGCAAGCGCGAGACGCTCGATCTCGCGAAGCTTGCGACGCTCACGTTCCGTGCGCCCGATCCCGTGCGCTTCCCGTGCCTGCGGCTCGTGAAGGACGCGCTCGCGAGGGGCGGCTGTGCGACGGCGGTTCTCGCGGCGGCGGACGAATGGGCGGTCGATGCGTTTCTCAAGGGACGCATCGCCTACACCGACATCGCGCGGCTCGTCGAAGAGTCGCTGGAAAAGGCCCCGCGTTTCGCCTGCGATTCCCTCGCCGCCGTCGACGAAGCCGTCCGCTGGACGCAGTCATTTCTAAGAACTTAAACCACCATTGTCAACCTCAATCTTTCACCTCAACCCTATATCAATGGAAATCCTCATCACCATCGCTTACGTCATCGCCTGCGTGCTTCTCTTCGCCCTGGCGATTCTCGTGCATGAATTCGGCCATTTCATCGTGGCGCTTAAGCTGGGGCTGCGCGTCGAGGCCTTTTCGATCGGCTTCGGGCCGGCGCTTTGGAAGAAGACCGTGAATGGTATCGAGTATCGTATCAGTGCAATCCCCCTGGGCGGATATGTGTCGATTCCCGATGTGGATCCGGAGGGCGCGAAGGCTCTGGAGGGGGCGCGTGCTCAGGTGGATGGGGAAGGAGGAAGCGCCGCGGGCGAGACGCACCGCGGTACGGAGGCTGAGAAGATTCCGGCGTGGAAGGAGTTGTTGGTCGCTGTGGCGGGTCCGGCAATGAATATCGTGTTGGCGATTGTTCTGGCGTGTGTGCTCGCGTTGATTCCGGGGGCGCGGTTCGGCGAGATTCCGGCGATCCTCGGGGATGTTTTGCCGGACGGTCCTGCGGCGAAGGCTGGACTTCAGGCGGGCGATCGAGTGGTCGCGGTCGGGGAGCGTCCCGTGGCGAACTGGACGGAGATGCAGACCGAGGTGCAGATCTCGGGGGGCAAGACTGTGGACTTCACGGTCGAACGCTCGGGAGCGGATCCGCTGATGGTGGCCGTCACGCCCGAGAAGAACGATGTGTCGGGTGCGTATTTCATCATGGCGCTCTCGACGACGAATCATGCGGGTGCGGTCGCGTGGATGCCGGATCGCAATCCGATCAAGCAGCTCGCGTGGGACGCAGGGTCGATTGTGCGCATCCTGAAGGGGCTTGTCACGCCGAAGGAGGCGAAGGCCACGGCTGGAGCACTGGGCGGGCCCGTGATGATTGCGGAAGGCATCTACCGTTCGATGCGCAAGAGTCCGTGGGACGGTCTCGGCTTCCTGCGCTTTCTTAACGTCAACCTGGCGGTTCTCAACCTCCTCCCGATTCCGGTGCTGGACGGCGGACTTATCCTTTTCGCGTTGATTGCGCTTGTTTTTCGTCGCCGTGTGCCGGACTGCATCGTTAAGTACGCGTCGCTCTTCTTCATGGGACTCTTAATGCTCCTGATGGCGGTGCTGATCTTGAAAGACAGCTGGCGGAGCTACAAGATCCATATGTATCAGCCGGAGCCGCAGGCGGAGCAGGCGAAATGAGGAAGACGCGTCAGGTTCGAGTCGGGTCTGTCCTGATTGGCGGCGGTGCGCCGGTCAGCGTACAGTCGATGGCGAATGCCGATCCGCACGATGCGGCGGCGTTGATCGAGCAGATCGAAAGCTGTGCGGCGCGCGGGTGCGATCTGATGCGGTTGACGGTACCGGACCTTGATGCCGCGAAAGTGTTGGGGGAGGTCAAGAAGGCGGTGTCGATTCCGCTCATCGCCGACATTCACTTCGACTACCGTTGTGCGCTCGCGGCGATTGAGAACGGGGTGGACGCGCTGCGCCTCAATCCCGGGAACATCGGCGGGGCGGCGAACGTCGCGGCGGTCGCGCAGGCGGCGAAGGCGGCGGGGACGCCGATCCGCATCGGCGTCAACCTCGGGTCGCTGCAGAAGGACCTCGACGCGCGCTACCGGGCGGGTGAGATGAGTTGCGCCGAGGCGTTGGTCGCGTCCGCGCTTGAGCATCTGAAACTCCTGGAGGACGAAGATTTTCACGACGTCGTCATCTCGGCGAAGGCCTCGAACGTACCGGCGACATTGGCGACGTACCGGCTCCTTGCGGAGAAGACGGACTGTCCGCTCCATCTTGGCGTCACCGAGGCTGGAACGCTCATTCCGGGCGCGGTGCGCAATTCGGTGGCGCTCGGAATCCTTCTCTCGGAAGGGATCGGTGACACGATTCGTGTCTCGCTCACGGCCAAACCCGAGAAGGAAGTGAAGGTCGGGCTTGAGATTTTGCGCTCGCTCGGCTTGCGCACGGCGGGGCCGTCGATCACGAGCTGCCCGACATGCGGACGCACCAAGGTCGATCTCGTCCGCATTGCGACGCAGGTCGAGGATGCGCTCGAGACGCTCGCATTCGACCATCCGAACCTGCCGCATGTTGCGGTGATGGGGTGTGTCGTGAACGGTCCCGGTGAGGCGAAGGGCGCGGAGGTCGCGCTTTGCGGCGGTCAGGGCGAGTTCGTTCTGTATGTGAAGGGACAACCTGTCGAGAAGGTGTCCGAATCTGAAGCTGTTCAAAAGGTGGTTGAGCATGTCCTTCATCTACAATAATCTCGCGGTTCTCTACGTCGCCGGCGTCGTCTCCGCCTTAGGCTGGCTTTTCGGCGGGACACGTTCGGACGTCTTGTCGTATGCTGCGCCTTGGATGATTTTGATGTTGGCTCAGGTTCTCTTTCTCTTTCCCCAGAAACGTGCGAGCGAAACGACCTACGAGGCGCGCGAACGCGTTTGGCATGCGCTCAAGAAAGACCCGGTCTTCTTGACGTCGCTCGGCCTTGTCTTTATGCTGGCGATTCCCTTTGCAAACAACGGCCTTTGCGTCGGTTGCGACAGTCAGCTGATTGCGCAGGGGATCAGTCCGGCGCCCCCAGTGAAGTTCCTGCCGTTTTGCGTCAACCGTCTGGATCATTATAACGTGTTCCTTTGGTTCGCCGTATCGCTTTCCTGTCTGGCTGTCACCCGGCATGCGCTTGTGGCACACGGCAAGCGCATGCTCTTGGAGCTGATTGTCTGGAACGGATTTGCCCTCGCACTTGTCGGCTTCCTTCAGATCGCGACCGACGCCGAGGGTCCTTTGTGGCAGAAGATTTTCTTTCCCTTTGGCAAGTCCACATTCTTCTCGACGTTCGGCTATCCCAACATGGCGGGGGATTATTTCACGTTCCTGTTCGGTCTTGCGGTCGCCGTGTGGCGTAGTCATAACCTGGAAATTGACGCCCGTCAGAAGACGTCGCAGGCTCCCTCGGCACGAAATCGCCATCGGCAGTTCTGGGATCGTCACCTCATGCTTGTGCCGGCCGGTGTCTTGTACTTTGCCGCGATCAGTACGCTTTCGCGCGCGGCAATCATTCTTGTCAACGTCATCCTCGTCATCGCGTTCATCCATACCTTGCTGGACATCACGCATCGTATGCCTCGAAAGGACAAGGTGAAGAAGGGTACGATTGCCGTGGCCGCCGTCGGTCTTGTCGCGTTCTTTGCGGTTTCCTCGATGCCGAAGGACGTCCAGCGCGAGATTAACACACTTGATACGGATGTTGTCCTAAATCGCGTAACGGGGAAAGGCGATTATCATCCTCGGGTTGCGGCCCAGATTTGGCGGGATCACAAGCTGTTTGGTTGTGGCGGTTGGGGTTACAAGCATTTCTGTGTTTCGGCAATGACGCCAGCGGAACGCAAGGGTCTTCAGCAATACGGCGGAACCAATGTCCATAACGACTATCTCCAGTTCCTGACCGAGCACGGCTTGGTCGGTTTTGGTGCGGTCGTGGCCCTTGTCGTCCTCTTGCTCATTCCGGTCTGCCGGACCTGGAAGAAACTGATCAAGACAGCCCTGTTCACCGAAAAGAAACGGGCGCCCGCCAAACCCGTTCAGATTTTTGCGCTGCCGGCTCCGGTCTTCATGTGCCTTCTTTCCCTGCTGGCCACGCTTATTCACGCCTTTAGTGACTGTCCCCTGCGGTCACCGGCGGTGCTGTCGCTCTTTTTCGTCACCCTGGCCACGCTACCCGGATTTTTACCTAAGGAACAAGACCATGCTGCACGTTAACGAGAATTACTCGAAAATCAAGCCCACGTATCTTTTCGCGGAGATCGCCCATCGCGTGTCCGCCCACCAAGCCGCGCATCCCGAAGCGAAGATCATTCGACTCGGCATCGGCGACGTTACCGAGCCGCTGGCGCCATCCGTCATTGCGGCGATGCACAAGGCGATCGACGACGAAGCCGGCAAGGGCGAGAAGTTTTACGGTTACGGTCCCGAACAGGGCTATGCATTTCTCCGTGACAAGATCGCAAAGGTCGACTTCAACGACCGTGGGATGGACATCAAGGCGGACGAGATTCTCGTCTCCGATGGTGCGAAGTGCGACTGCGGCAATATCCAGGAGCTCTTCGGCGCGGACGTCAAGATTGCGGTCGGCGATCCCGTCTACCCGGTCTATGTCGACACGAACGTGATGGCCGGCCGTCACGACATCACGCTTCTGCCCTGCACGGCCGAGAATAACTTCGTGCCGGGGCCTGAGGCGGCGGGCGACGCGGACGTTGTTTATCTCTGCTATCCGAACAACCCGACGGGTGCGGTCGCGACGAAGGCCCAGCTCCAGAAGTGGGTTGATTGGGCGAACGCGAACAAGAAGCTCATTCTTTTCGATGCCGCCTACGAGGCCTTCATCCGCACGCCGGGGATTCCCCATTCGATTTACGAGTGTGACGGCGCGCGCACGTGCGCGATCGAGTTCCGCTCCTATTCGAAGACGGCGGGCTTCACGGGCATCCGTTGCGGCTACACGGTCGTGCCGAGCGAACTCAACGCCTACGCGGCGGACGGAACGCCCGTGCCCCTGAAGCCGATGTGGACGCGTCGCCAGACGACGAAGTTCAACGGTGCGAGCTACATCACGCAGCGCGGTGCCGAGGCGATCTACACGCCGGAAGGCCAGGCCGAGACGAAGGCGACGATTGACTTCTATCTTGAGAACGCGAAGCTCGTGCGCGAGGCGCTCGCGGCGAAGGGCTATACGGTGACGGGCGGCGTCGATTCGCCGTATGTGTGGGTCGACGTGAAGGGTGACAGCTGGGAGTTCTTCGACAAGCTTCTCAAGGAGGCGAACGTCGTCACCACGCCGGGTGCCGGCTTCGGCAAGGCGGGCGAAGGCTACATTCGTATCAGCGCGTTCAACTCGCGGGCAAATGTCCTCGAGGCGATTGAGCGCCTTAACAAGGTTCTTTAAGGGGAAACGAAACCATGACGACGCTGGAAGTCGGCGCGTATGCCGTCAACTGTACGATTCTGTCGGTTGACGGCAAGGCCTGGATCGTCGATCCCGGGAGCGAGGGGCTGCTCATCGCCGCCCAGCTCAAGAAGCTGGCGCTTGAACCGGACGGCATTCTGCTCACCCACGGACACTTCGATCATATCGGTGCGGTCAACGACCTCCAGCGTCGCTTCCCGGGGCTTCCCGTCTACGTGGGTGAAAAGGATATTCCCGTCCTGACCCATCCCTTCAACCAGATGCCGCCGGACTATCCGGCGATCACGAAGCCGACGAATCTTGTCGGTCTGAAGGAAGACGATGCGATCGACGGGCTGCCGGGCGTCCAGGTCATCGCGACGCCCGGTCATACGCCGGGCGGTGTCTGTTATCACTTTCCCGAGCGGAAACTCCTGCTCTCGGGCGACACGCTCTTCGCGGGCTCGGTCGGTCGCACCGACTTCCCCGGCGGAGACATGGCGACACTGATGGCGTCCCTCGCCAAACTCGTGAAACTGCCGAATGACACGGTTGTCATCCCCGGACACGGTCCCCAGACAACCATCGGCGACGAGAAATCGTCCAATCCATTTCTGTTGCGCTAGGCGAGTCGAATGACGATAAAATAAACGCGGACTCGTATGAGCCCGCGTTTTTCGCATCTTAAGCAGATGCGCGGCGGTTAGCCGAGGATCGCATCCTTGAGCGCCTTGCACGCGACGATCTTGGCGACCTTCTTCGCCTTGATCTTGATCGTCTCGCCCGTCGCAGGATTGCGGCCCGTGCGAGCCGGACGCTTGACGAGCTTCACCTTGCCGAGAGCCGGGAGCATGATGCCCTTTTCTTCCTGCTTCGCGCCCTTGACGGCGATGTCGATGAGCTTGTCGTACGCGGCGACGGCCTGCTTCTTGGTGATGCCGGCGGCTTCCGCGATCGCGGCCATGATGCCGCTCTTGGTGGTCGGGACGATTTCCTTCTTAGCCATTTTTTTGATCCTTTTTATTTATCAGTACTGACTCACGCAGGGGCTTTCCTTTGTGATGCCTGTAGTTTACAATATTTTGTGGTTGTGTGCAAGGGGGAAAACTCAAGAATTTGCGTTTTCCCTAAGACAAAAGCACAATCCGTTGAAGTCGGGCGCGGCGCAGGCGGGTTTAAATTTCGGACAGCGCGGGTGAAACGCGCAGCCGGTCGGCCAATTCCACGGCGGGGGAACGGTGCCGGAGATGTCCGCGAGGGGCGCATCCTTCGGCGCGTCAAGACGCGGCACGGCCGCCACAAGCCCTTGTGTGTAGGGATGCCGTGGCTGTGTCAACAGGTTGTGTGTCTCGCCACATTCGACGATCTCGCCCGCGTACATGACATTCACGTATTGCGTGTAGCGCGCGACAAGGCCGAGATTGTGCGTGATCAGCAGAACCGACATCTTCCGTTCGTCGGCAATGCGGTAGATGAGATCCAGGACTTCCTGTTGCGTCGTGACATCCAGTGCCGTCGTCGGCTCATCGGCGATCAGCAGATCGGGTTCCTGCGCCAGCGCCATTGCGATCATCACGCGTTGCTGCTGCCCGCCGGAAAGTTCGCAAGGATACTTGCGCTCCGTTCCGTCGGGTAGGCCGACGGAACGGAGCAGTGATGTGATGCTGTTACCCTCCGCGGCCGAGGACGGCTCGCGGTACGGGGGGAGGGCTTCTTCGATTTGTCGGCCGATGCGCATCACGGGGTTGAGGGACTGCATCGGGTTCTGGAAGACGTAGGCGATGCGCGGGGAGCCGACGATTGTGCCGGTGATTTCCGCGCGGTCGACGAGCCCGCCGAGCGCAAGGGAGGTGAGCGACTTGCCGCAGCCCGATTCGCCGACAAGGGCGATGCGTCCGTTGTCAGGGATCGAGAAGGAGACGCCGCGGACGGGAACCGAAAGGCGGTTCTCCATCTTGAAGGCGATGCGCAGATTCTGGACGTCGAGTGTCATCGTACGCCAATCTTCGACTTGCGCGGATCGATGTCCGCGATGTCAAAAGTCTCTTTCTCCGAGGCCTTCTTCCAACGCGGATCGGTGGCATGACTCTTGACGAGCTCGCCGTCGGCAAAGACACGTATGACACAGCCCGTGACACGTTTGCCGCGCGTGGTCGAGTGTGTCGAGCGGAAGCCGCGGCTGCGCGAGCTGGACGAGCTCGTGCGCGACTTGGTGAGCCGCACGGTGGGGGATGTGAGGTCGATTGAGGCGCGGCCGTTCTTGTCGAGCTCGAGCGGTTTCTTCTCGGTCTTGCCGAGCTGGATGATCTTCCCCGAGGCTTCCTGACCGATATAGATCGCCTCGATTTCAAGCTTCTCGGGACGGTTCTCTCGGATGCGCACCTCCGCCGTCCATTTCATGTTGCGCGTTGTCGTCTTCGTTCCAGTCGTTGGCATCGTCGAGGTCGTTCGGCGGATCAGGCCGGAGTTGGACTTCGTCGTGTGCGATTCGCCGGGCTTTGGCGTCACAGTGAGCGTACAGGAGACTGCCGCGAGAAGAAGGAGAATGCTGTTCATGCGCGTTTCATCACGAGTTTGGAAGCGCCCCAGTAGAGGATGACGAGAAGAACGGCGGCGCCGATTACGAGCGGCAGGTTCGCAGCGGCCATCGCCTTGCCGCGCGTGCAGAGCTCAAGGTAGGTGATGTCGCCGGCAGAGGTGCCGATCGCGTAGCCGACGCCCGCAAGAATCGCCGTCCAGATGCCGGCGCCGAGTCCCGTGAAGAATGTAAACGATCCGAGTGGCATCCGTGAGATGCCGGCGGGAATCGAGATCAGCTGGCGGATGACGGGGACGAGTCGGCAGACGAAGGTCGTCGCCGCGCCGTATTTATTGAAGACTTCGCACGCGCGACCGAGAGGCTCGGGCTTGATGAAAAAGTACTTGCCATACTTCTCGAGGAAGGGCTTGCCGACGCTGAGCGCAAGGAAATAGTTCGCGTAGGCCCCCGCGAGGGAGCCGAGCACGCCGACGACCACGGCGAGCGTGAGGGCGACGGCTGGGGACAGGCCCAGTTCGCCGCGGGCCGCGAGAAAGCCTGCCGGAATCATCACGACTTCGGACGGGAAGGGGATGAACGACGATTCGATCGCCATGAAGACGAAAACGAAGACAAGCCCCCAAGTCGGCGCGAGCGCCGCGAGGAAGTCGAGATGAGAGGCAATTGTTTCGAGCATTGATTGAGGTGGAGGTGGAAGGTGGAGGTGGACAGTGGTGGGTTAATCCTGAAAGTCGGGAGTCGGTCTTCGCAAGTCGTGAAAAACCCCTACAGGATCTGAAATCCCTTGAAAGGCGCCCGGTCGGCGTCACCCGTGCCGCGGCACCAGGCCTTGACGATCCCCTCGGCGAGAGCCTTGTCGGCCTCCGACTTGAGATCGGGGATGAGCGCGGTTGGGCCGGGCGTACCGGTTGGTGGCATCAAGAGGATCGCGGGCCGGTGCCTGTCGCTGAGGACAGCGACAGTACGGTTCAGGAGCGCGTTCTCGCGGCCGTCACGGCCGAGGATCACACCCGAGCCGTCGGGGAGGCGGAAGCGGCGGCCGACGAGAAGGAGTTCGACAAGCGTACGGTCGTCGAGGCCTTCGTGAGTCATGAGGTCCTTAAGCTTGCGGCCGAAGGCCTCTTCCGTCAGCTTGCAGCCTCCCGCAGGCGAGGGATAGTCAACGATGCCGAATTCGGCGGCCAGCGCGATCTGGCGGTCGCGGGCGCGGCCGGAGATGTCGAGAAGCTTTTCGCGGTCGAGTTTGCCTTCGATCTCAGGAATCGTCGGCTCGAGAAGTTTGGCCGACAGGGGGCGGACCAGACGGCCGACGAGGCCGGAAGTCTTCTCGACGGTGACGAGCGCCTGGGCATTCTGACTCATGGGTCGCTGTCCGCGCACTTCGCCTGTGGCGACGAAGTCGTAGCCGAGTTCGCGCATCAGCTCGCCCGCACGACGGATCATCGTCGCGTGGCAATCAATACAGGGGTTCATTGCGCCGCCGAAGCCGTGGGGCGGATTCTTGATCAGTGCGATTTCGTCGGCCGTGAAGTCGACGACATGGAGCTTCACGCCGAGCGCTTCCGCCGCGGCCTTGGCCTTGGTGTTGTCGAAAAACGGCGTGACGAACGAGACGGCTTCCACTTCGGCGCCGGCACGCTGGAGAACGCGGATGGCGAGCTGGCTGTCCAACCCGCCGCTCATCAGACTCAGTCCCTTGCAACTCATGTCCGTATTATACCATCTTTGCCCTTGCCCAGTCGGAGTTTTTGGTATAATGTGCAACCAATGATGAACGTGGACAGAAATAGCGTCGAAATCGTTCGCGGCTGCGGAAGCTCCGCGGCGGTGCTTGCCGCTGCCGTGCGCGCGGTCTCGGCCCCTTATGTCTATGTCATTGACGGCGATGTTGCGGGGAATGAGGGACGGCTGGATCGTTTCTTGGCGCGGGCGGAGGCCACGGGAGCCGATGTTGTCATCGGTACGAAGAGGAGTCGCCGTTGGCGCAACCGCCTCTATTTCGCTTTTGTCCGCCTGGCGCTCGGCGTTCCGGTTACGGACACACAGACTGGCGCTCGGCTTTGGCGGACGAAGACCTTGAGCTATGCTCTGGATCGCGCCCTCTCGAAAACGGGGGCGTTTGACCTGGAGCTTCTCACCATTGCCGCAGGGCACGGTGCGCGCATCGCTGAGGTCGAACTTCCCGAACAACTGACGCCTGAAGTCGGCGCGAAGCCCTCCCGCAGGTTCGTCAAGGCGACGGTGAATGACACGCTCGCAATCTTCTACCGTGCCCGCCTGCTCGGCTACTATGCGAAGTGCCTCGTGCCGCAGCCGTTGGACCATGAGCCGCTCGTCTCGATCGTCATCGCCTGTCCGAAGGCGAGCTGGATGCTCGAGGAGTGTCTGGCGGCGATTGCGAAGCAGACGTATCGCAAGTTCGAGGTGATTGTGGTTCCAGATGGGCTTGGGGAGTGTCTTGGAGACGCCGCGGGCGAGGACGCACCGCGGTACGGAGGCGAGGACGCACACTGCTCTAGCGACTGCCTTCGGCAGCTCGGCTTCGCCTCGGCAGATATGCGGTACGGGGGGGTGCGCTACATTCCTTCGGGACCCGTGCGTCCGGCCGAGAAGCGTAACCTCGCCATCGCCGCCGCGAAGGGCGAGATCATCGCGTTTATCGACGACGATGCGTATCCCGAGGCGCACTGGCTCGAGTTCGCGGTCAAGTATTTCGGCGAGCCGTCCATCGGTGGCGTCGGCGGTCCCGGCGTGACGCCGCCGGGCGACAGTTACCTCGCGCGGATCGGCGGACGCGTCTACGACAACATCCTCGTGTCGGGCAACTACCGTTACCGCTACAAGGCGGGCGGCGTGCGTCAGGACTGCGAAGACTACCCGAGCTGCAACCTGTTCGTGCGCAAGGAACTTCTTGAGAAGATCGGCGGATATCGTACGGACTTCTGGCCGGGCGAGGATACGCTCCTCTGCAAGGACATTCTCGACAACTGGAAGCGCATCATCTACGACCCGTGGATCGTCGTCTACCATCATCGCCGTCCAATCCTCGGCGCTCATCTCCGCCAGCTCGGCCGCTATGGCTTCCATCGCGGTTACTTCTGCAAGCGGTACCCGTCGAATTCGCTGCGCCTGAGCTACTTCATCCCGACACTGTTCGTAGCCTACCTGTTTTCGTGGGGGATCCTGACCGCGGTTCCCGAACCGGCGGCGATGGATGCCTGGCTGTATGTGACATGGAAGGGGTATGTCTCGGTGCCGCTGCTCGTGTATCTCGCGCTGGTGATTCTGACCTCGGCGGCGAAGAATCCGGTGACGTGGCTCTTGACGGCGGTCGGTGTCGTAGCCTCGCACATCACGTATGGCATTCAGTTCTTCTGCGGGCTTGTCGCCCGCAAGGCGCCGTGTGAATTTATCGGTGCCGACCACGGGTCGGCGAAGAGTGGTTGCTAGTTGTTGGTTGTTAGTTGTTGGTTTAAGGAGAAACTTATGAATAGTGAGACGATGACGGTTGTGTTGTGGCTTCTGGGAGCTTATCTCATTGGCGGAATTCCGTTCGGGTTTCTGATTGGCAAGATGCGCGGCGTCGACGTGCGGACGGTCGGCTCGAAGAACATCGGCGCGACGAATGTCTTCCGCACGGTTGGCAAGAAGTGGGGGTTTCTCGCGCTCTTCTGCGACATGATGAAGGGGTTCCTGCCGACGATGCTCTGCAAGAGCTGCGCGAACGGCCCCTGGTGGCTGCCGCTCGCGGTGGGCGTCACCTGTGCCGTCGGCCACATGCTGACGCCCTACATGAAGTTCAAGGGCGGCAAGGGCGTCGCGACGGGCGCGGGCATGCTCTTCGGCCTTATTCCCGCGCTGATGGGCGTCACATTCCTCGTCTTCGTCATCGCCTTTGCCGCGACGAACTACATCTCGCTCGGCAGCTGCTGCGCGGCGACGTTCGTCGGCGTCGCGGTCTGGTTCCCGTTCCTCGACTGTGTCGGCACGGCGAACCTGCCGCAGTGCATTCTCGTGACACTGATTGCGGCGTACATCGTCTTCAAGCACCGTTCGAACATCGGACGGCTCCTGAAGGGCACCGAGAACAAGATCTACATCTTCAAGAAGCCGGCCGCGTAAGATGGGACTCATCGGTGGCATTGCGGGCGCAGTCCTCGGCATGCGGGGTGGGTTCCTCACCTCGCTGATCGGCTCGATCATCGGCAGCGCGATCGAAGACAAGATCCGGGGCAAGTCCAAGGACCCGTCCCGGATCGGTTCCGGCACGCGGCCGCTGCGCTCGGCCTATCGCTACAAGAACGTTTCGGCGGAAAAGCGCGCGATGATCTTCTGCGCGTCGGCGGCCGCGATTCTTGCGAAGATGGCGAAAGCCGACGGTGTCGTCTCGACGGATGAGATCGCGTCCGTCGAGGCCGCGTTCCAGCGTCTGGGCTTCGACCGCACGGCTCGCGACTATGCCGTTAATGTCTTTCGCCGCGCGAAGGACGATACTCACACGATCTACGAATATGCAGCCGAATTTGCGGCAGCTGTCGATTCGGTGCAGGTGAGGGAGCTCTTCTACGAGCTCCTGTGGGATCTTGCCTGCGCCGACGGGAACGTGAGTTACAAAGAGCTCGCGATCCTGATGCGCATTCCGTTTACGCTGGCCATTCGTCCCGACTGGTTTGAGTTCTACCGCCGCGAGCGGCTCCAGACGCACGGACGCTCCTCGTCGCGATCGCAGTCGGGCGGATTCGCATCGCGCGATCCGCTCGCCGAGGCCTACCAGATTCTCGGCGTCGCTGCCTCGGCGAGCCATGCGGATGTGAAGAAGGCCTATCGCGACCTCGCGAAGAAGAATCATCCCGATCTTCTGCGAGCCCAGGGCCTCCCCGAGGAGATGATCGGTCGTGCAACCGAGAAGATGAGCCGGATTAATTCCGCCTGGGAAGCCATCAAAAAAAGTCGAGGACTTTAAACCGTACCGTCGCCGTCCTCGGCGACAGGCGTGGTAACCGCCATGAAACAGAAACTTAGAATCGTCATTACGGCTGGGCCGACTCGGGAGTATTTGGATCCTGTCCGATTCCTCTCGAATCCGTCGACGGGCAAGATGGGCTTTGCGATTGCCTCGGCCGCAGCGCGGCGCGGTCACGACGTGACGCTGATCGCGGGGCCGGTCGTGCAGAAAACGCCGAAGGGCGTCAAGCGCATCGATGTTGTCTCCGCGCGGGAGATGTTGAAGGCGGTGCTAGAAGTCTTAAGTGACGCGACAGGAGTGTCGCGTCCCCGTTGTCGCAGTTTCCGGGGGCGAGGCACTCTTGCCTCGCCGGAACAAAAGACCGTCTTCATTTCCACGGCAGCCGTGGCGGATTGGCGTCCAGCCGAATGCGCGGCGTCGAAACTCAAGAAGCATCAGATGTCGGGGACGCTCAAGCTCGTCCGCAATCCCGACATCCTGAAAACCATCCACACCACTTTTCAAACTTCTCAAACCCTTCAAACCTCCCAAACCTTGCGTCTCGTCGGCTTTGCCGCCGAGACGGACAACGTCCTCGCCGAAGCGTCGCGCAAGTGCCGCGAGAAGGGCCTTTCCTTCATTGTCGCCAATGACGTGACGGAGAAGGGATCGGGTTTCGGCACCGATACGAATCGCGTCACCTTTGTTTATCCCGACGGCACCTTCCGCCGCCATCCCCTGATGACCAAGCGCCGTGTCGCCGGCGCGATTCTTGCCGAAATTACGGCGAATACTGAGAACGCCGTTTTGTAGCTCCGATTTTGATATAATATCATGGTTATGATGAACGTCTACAATTCGCTTTCGCGTCGGATGGAGGAGCTGAAGCCGCTCGCCGACAATACGATCCGCCTTTATACTTGCGGACCGACCGTCTATAATTTCGCGCACATCGGCAATTTCCGCGCCTATGCGTTCGAGGATATTCTCCGCCGCGTCGTTCAGTTCAACGGCATGAAGATCAAGCAGGTCATGAACCTAACGGACGTCGACGACAAGACGATTCGCGGCGCGAACGCGCAGGGCGTGGCGCTGACGGACTACACGAAGACGTATAAGGACGCGTTCTTCGCCGACCTCAAGAAGCTCAACATTCAGTCCGCCGAGGTCTATCCCGCGGCGACGGATCACATTCCCGAGATGATCGACCTCGTCTCGAAGCTGATGGCGAAGGGCGTTGCGTACCAGAGCGACGACAAGTCGGTCTACTTCAAGGTCCGCGAGTTCCCGGGCTACGGCAAGCTTGCGCACATCGACTTCGACCATCAGCAGACGGGCCAGCGCTGCGCGGCCGACGAGTACGACAAGGAGAACGTCGGCGACTTCGCGCTCTGGAAAGCGTGGGAGCCGTCCGACGGTCCCGTCGGCTGGGAGTCCCCGTGGGGCCGCGGGCGTCCGGGCTGGCACATCGAATGCTCGGCGATGTCGATGAAGTATCTCGGCGAGACCTTCGATTTGCACACCGGCGGCATCGACAATCTCTTCCCGCATCACGAGAACGAGATCGCGCAGGCCGAGGCGGCGACGGGCAAGGAATTCGTGAAGACCTGGATGCACTGTGCGCACCTTCGCGTCAACGGCGAGAAGATGAGCAAGTCGGCGGGCAACTTCTTCACGCTCCGCGACCTCATCGAGAAGGGCTATACGGGGCGCGAGATCCGCTATGTGCTCATCAACGCGCACTACCGCACGGGTCTCAACTTCGCGTTCACGGCCCTCGATGACGCGCGCAAGTCGCTCGAGAAGATCGACCGTTGCGTCGAGCAGCTGACGAAGTCCGCGCTTGGAGACACCGCGGCCGAGGCGGCTCGCGGTACGGAGGGGGCACCGGCTTTTGCCCAGAAGGCGCTAGAGGAGTTTACGGCGGCGGTCAACGACGACCTCAACCTGCCGCGGGCCTTTGCGGCGCTCTTCGGTCTCGTGCGTGAGACGAACGGCTATCTGTCCCAGTCGTCTCAATCGTCCCAGAAGTCCCAGTCCGTTCTCGCGGTCTTCCGCAAGATGGACGAGGTTTTGGGCATCATCTTCTTTGAGAACGAGAAGGCGAAAGTCGAGATTCCGGCCGAGATTCAGGCAATGCTCGACGAGCGCGCCGCGGCGCGTGCCGCGAAGAACTGGGCCGAATCGGATCGCCTGCGCGACGCGATTGCGGCGGCGGGCTGGGTTGTCAAGGATTCAAAGGAAGGGCAGACGCTCACGCCTAAGGCGTGAGCGGTTGTTAGTTGTTAGTTGTTAGTTGTTAGTTGGAGGTGTACAATGGATGTTAAGAATCTGGATGAACTGAATGCTGCGACGGCGACGGGCAAGGTCCTTGTCGACTTCTGGGCGACGTGGTGCGGTCCGTGCCTGATGATGGGCGAGAAAATCGCCGCTGAACTCGTGCCGTCGCATCCCGAGATCAAGGTCGTGAAGGTCAATGTCGACGAGGCCCCGGACATCGCCGCGTCGTTCGGCATCATGTCCATTCCCGCGCTCTTCTGCTACAAGAACGGCCAGTGTGTGAAGGACTTTATTGGCGTCACGCCGATCGACGAGCTCGTTGCGGCGCTGACCTGACCTATGAGCGGTTGTCGATAAAGAAGGGGACTCGTCGCTTGACGAGCCCCCTCTTTTTCGACTTGTGTCGGATCGACCTTACTTGACCGTGACGATGGAGTTGAATGTGCCCTGATCGTTAGCGATGGCGTTCGCATTCTCCGGATCGGCGCACCACGTGCCGTCGATCACGAACTTGTACTGGTGATCGCCGGGGGTGAGCTTGACGGACGCCGTGTAGACGCCGCCCTTGAACGCCATCTTCTTGGCGGTCGGATCCCAGGCGTTGAAGTCACCGGCGACATAGACTTCCTTGCCCTTTTCGGCATGGTAAGTGAACGTCGTGGCCTTCGTGGTTTCCTTCTTCGCCGCGCACGTCTTGGCGCAGCAGGCCTTGGCCTTGGGGGCCTTCGCCGTGACAACTTTCTTCTCGGCGGCCTTCTTTGTGGTCTTGATATTCATGTTTGTGGTCCTTACTGAACTTGTTAGGTTTTGGGTTGACTGCTCGACCGGAGACCTTCCATCCAGCGAACGGGCAAATAGTATCTCACATTTTTTCTAAAAGTCAATGTTTTAGATTAAAAATTTTTGATATAATTTATGTCCCTATGCAAGAGAGTTTTCGCGAAAAGTTCTTTCACGTCATCACGTTGGTGCTGTTGTCTGTCATCATCGTGGGTGGCGCGGCGCTTGTCTATCCCACATGGCGTCGAGGACAGGCTCTCAAGGTTCAGGAGGCGGATCTGCGAGGCCAGATCGAAGAGAAAAAGAAGGAGATCGCCCACTTGGTGGAAAACCAGCGTCGCTTCCGCACCGATCCTGACTTCGTCGAGGCCATCGCCCGCCGGAATCGCCGCGTCTTTCCGGGAGAACTCGTATTCATCTTCGAAGATTGATTGATGGCTGGCTTTGCGCGACTGCTGATCGGGCTTATGCTCCTTCCGGCTTGCTGGGGGGCGACACGTGTTCTTGTCGATGCGATTCGGGCGGCGGCCGATTCGAACGGCGGCCTGAGCGTCGAGGCGATCACGCTGTTGGGCGGCATCGTCGCGTTTGTGTTCTGCTGGCTGGCATTGCCGCATCCCGTGCGCACGTACGTGTTTGGACATGAGTTGACGCATGCGCTGTGGGGACTCGCCTTCGGTGCTCGTCCGAGTGACGTACGCGTGTCGGCATCGGGTGGCAGCGTGAAACTGACGAAGACGAACCTGCTCATCACGCTCGCGCCATACTTCTTTCCGTTTTACACGTTCCTGGTGATCGTTGCCGCACTGGTAACGTTTGCGTTTCTCAGGCCCTTGCCGTTTTTGCCGCTCTGGATGTTCCTCATCGGCTTCACCTGGGCGTTCCATGCGCTCTTTACGCTTGAGACTCTGGCCCAGCGGCAGCCCGATATCAAACTCTACGGACGATTGTTCTCTTGGACCTTCATCTATGTCGTCAACGTTTTCTTCATCCTGCTCTGGCTGGTCGCGATGACGCCGCTGACCTTTGGCCGTCTGGCGGATGACGCGACGATACGGCTGGGTGCCGCCTATCAAGGTGTTTTTCAAGCCTTCCGCACACTTTCCCATTTGTACGCCAGGTGACTGCGAATTTTGTTATAATACTCATCTATGGCAGTCGAAAGATTAGAACGTATCAATTCGCTTCTGAAGCGTGTCATCGCCGAGAGCATGTTTTCGGTGATGCAAGGCGACAGCGTGGCGCCGGGGCTCTTTACCGTGACGGACGTTTCGTGCGGCAAGGATTTACGGGATGCGACGGTTCGCGTTTCCGTCTTCGGTGACGACGAGCTCAAGGAGCTCGGCCTTCAGCACCTCAAGCACAACGCGAAGAAGTTTCAGGCGATCATCAACCGTGAAGTGCGCATGAAGTTCACTCCGCGGCTCGTCTTCCAGCTTGACCGCTCGCTCGAAAAAGGCGACGAGGTTCTCGCGATCCTCGACAAACTTCCTCCGATCGCTGACTAATGGCCAATCTCACGCAACTCAAGATGCTCGAGGACCTGCACGGGTTCCTTCTCGTCGACAAGCCAGAGGGCATCGCATTCTCGACGGTTGTGAAGACCGTCAAACGGAAGTTCAATCTCGTCAAGGTCGGTCATGGCGGTTCGCTCGACACGATGGCGTCGGGACTGATGGTGCTTCTCCTCAACGATGCGAACAAATTCGTCGACCGCGTGATGGGCGCGGACCGCGCCTACACGGGCACGTTCAAGTTCGGCGAGACGACGGATACGGGCGATAAATACGGCCGTCCCGTGCCCGTGCCGTCGCGCGTGATGCCGCTTGACCAGGTGAAGGGCGACCAGTTCCAGGTCGAGCCGCGCTTCTCTGCGATCCGCAAGGACGGCGCAGCCGACTACGAGGTCGTCGACACGGGGGATCATTCGCAGTTTCTCGCGCATGTCTACAAGTTTGTATGTACAATGAGGAATGAGGAATGTGGAATGGCGGATTTTTCCCTTCTAGGGTCGAAAGGGCTGTTGCCACGGGCTTTGGCGATTGACCTTGGGGCGACTCTGATGGCGCTTCGTCGCGAGAAGGTCGGCAAGTTTGATGTCACCGAGGCCGTGCCGTTCGCCAAGCTTCTAGAAGCCGAGATGAAGGATTTCGCCGGTTTCGTCATGCCGCTTTCGCGGGCTCTTGCCTAACCCTCGTTTATGACGGTTGCGATCGGCTTCTTTGACGGCGTCCATTTGGGACATCAGGCGATTCTCGCCGGTGCCGATGTGGCGCTCACGTTCGAGAACCATCCGCTGTCGTTTCTGGCGCCGGAACGTGCGCCGCGGCTTATCATGAGCTGGGAGGAACGTGCGAAGGCGATTCAAGCGCTCGGCGTTCTTGTGACAGCGATCGATTTCGATGCGGAGATCGCGAATATCTCGCCGGTGGACTTTCTTCAGCGTTTGAGAAATTATGCTGCCGTCTGGTCCGAATACCTGAAGATTCCCGCCGAACCGCTACAGATCCGCTGTGGCGCGAACTGGCGCTTCGGGAAGGGCGGAGCCGGTGACGCGGCCTTTGCCTGTGCGCACGGGATTGAGACGACTGTCGTGCCGTATGCGGTCTACAAGGACGAGCCAGTCTCCTCGACGCGCGTGCGTGCGGCGCTGGAGGCGGGGGCGATCGAAGATGCGGCGGCCATGCTCGGCCGTCCGTATCGGATTTCGGGCGAGGTCTTCGCCGGCAAGGGGAAGGGCAAGGTGCTCGGCTATCCGACGGTGAATGTGCGCCCTCCGTACCGCCCGAGCCGAGGCCGAAGGCCGACGCAGCCGTTAGGCCGTGCGTCCTCGCCCGTGGCGTCTGCCGTATGCCTTCCGCTGGGCGTCTACGCCGTTGATGTCGGCGGCATCAAGGCGATTGCGAACTACGGCCGGGCGCCGACCTTCAAGGACGCCGCCTGGAAGGATCCCGTCTGGGAGATCCATTTCCTGTCGCCGCCGCCGACGTTGGACACTCCGTCGCTCGCGTTCTCGGTTCTCAACTTCATTCGTCCCGAACGCCAGTTTGCCTCGCTTGAAGAATTGCAAAGACAAATCGCGTTGGATTGTGCTACAATAAGGGCATGAATTTCTTCAAAGCCTACGACATGCGGGGAACGTTTGGAACGGACTTCTCGCTGAATGACGTCTACAAGATTGGCAAGGCCCTGCCTCAGGTGGTTCAGGGGGTGCGCTGGCTCGTTGGCCGCGATTGTCGGTTGTCGTCCGACGCCGTTCACGACGCGCTCGTCGCGGGTCTCCGCGAAGCGGGGGTCGAGGTGACGGATCTCGGCCGCTGCACGACGTCGATGGTCTACTATTTCACGGGTGAGGACGGTTTCGACGGATCGGTGATGATCACCGCTTCGCATAATCCGCCGAGTGATAACGGGCTCAAGGTCTCGCGCAAAGGGGCGCTCCCCGTCAGTTACGCGAGCGGACTCAACGAGGTCGAGGCGATCGTCACGGGAATGCCGGGCGAAGACGTACCAAAGCCGACCGATGATTTGCCGGGAGCGGAGTCGCCCTCGGCCTACTGGATGCGCTACCGTGACTTTCTCCGAGCGAAGCTCGCCGAGTCGCCGATTGCGAATCTGCGCTTTGCCGTCGACTGCTCGAATGGCATGGCGTCACTCTTCGTGCACGAACTATTTCCTGATGCTGTCATCGTCAACGACACGCCGGACGGAAATTTCCCCGCGCATTCGCCGAATCCGCTCAAGGCCGAGTCGCGTGAACGGCTGGCCCAAGTCGTGCGCGAGCAGAAGCTCGACTGCGGCGTCATCTTCGACGGCGATGCCGACCGGGCGATGTTCGTCAACGAGAAGGGCGATTTCGTTCAGCCCGATTACCTGATTCCGATTGTCGCTCGGGCGGAGAGAGCGAAAACGTTCATCCTCCACGACATTCGCACGTCGCGGGGGGCGATTGAGGCGATTCGCGAGATGGGCTGTGAGCCGGTGATGGTGCCGGTCGGTCCGGCATTCGCGAAGCCGAAGATGCGCGAGCTCTCGGCGCCATGTGGCGGGGAGCTGGCGGGACACTACTATTTCGCCGAGTTCCATAACTGTGACTCGGGGATTCTCGCCGCGATTCGCATTTTGCAGCAGATTGCCGCGGCGAAGGCGAAGGGATGGACGTTCTCGCAACTGATGGCGCCGATCACCTCGCGCTACGCCAATTCGGGTGAGCTCAACTACAAGGTGGACGACAAGGACGCCGCGATTGCGCGTGTGCTGGCGGTCTCGAAGGATTTCGGGACCGAGATTGCGCGCAGCGACATTGACGGCGTGCGTCTCGATCTCGCCGACGGCTGGCTCAACGTGCGCAAGTCGAACACCGAGCCTTACCTGCGCCTGCTCGTCGAGCATCGCGATCCGGAAACGCTGAAGCGGTGGATTGCAATACTTGAGGAAGCGATTCGCAAATGATTGTTGATTTTCACGTCCATTCGAATGCGTCGGACGGCACCTTCGCGCCGACGGAGCTTGTCGCAAAAGCTGCGAAGGGCGGTTTTGCTGCGATTGCGCTCACCGACCACGACAACTGCGACGGGGTGGGTGAGTTGGTGAAGGCGGGAAAGTCTTTTGCTGACGCGACAGGAGTGTCGCGTCCCCGTTGTGTCCAAGGAATCGAGCTGTCGATTGAACCGGGGGCGGGGTTTGACAAGTTTCACTTGCTGGGCTTGAATGTCGATCCGACGAATGCCGCATTGCAGGCGTTTCTGAAGAAAGTCCTTGAGGGACGCAACGCGCGCAACGAACGGATTCTGGAGAATTTCCGCCGACTGGGAATTGAGATGGGCGAGTCGATCTTCGGTTACGCGCACGGCGAGGTCCTGGCGCGTCCGCACTTCGCGCGCTGGCTGATGGAGCGCGGCTACGTCGCTTCGATCGCGGAGGCCTTTCAGAAGTACCTGTTGCCGGAATCGCCGCGTGAGACACGCTGCTACGAGGATCGTTTTCATCCTGATCAGGAGGAGGCGATCGCGGTCGTCCATCGCGCGGGTGGACTCGCCGTGATGGCGCATCCGAAGTACTGGCGGCGGTATTGGAAGGAGACGGGGCCGGAGTTCGACGCGGCGCGGCAGGGACTCGCCGCGTTGAAGGAGAAGGGCCTTGATGGCGTCGAGGCGCTTTACGAGGCGAACACGGTCGATGAAAACATCGGCTTTACGCGGCTCGCCAACGAGCTGGGGTATCTCAAGACGGCGGGGAGCGACTTCCATGGCGCGAACAAGCCGACGATCGCGCTCGGCATGCCGGTCACGGACGCCTTCATCGGTCCTTTCATGGAACGTCTCGGATGAGTCTGTTGACGAGCATTTGGCTTCTGGCGGCGGTACCGTGTCCGGACTGTCCAGCAGCAGGATCTCTCGATCTCGGTGCGATGACGTTGCCGACGGTCATGGTCTCCGGTCTGATCGACGGGTTCAATCCTTGCGCATTCTCGATTGTGATCATTCTTGCCGGCATTCTCGCCACGCATCCGCGTCGCGGTCGTCTGCTGGCGGGTGGTTCGTTCTGTCTGGCGACATACTTGACGTACGTGGCGATGGGCCTCGGGCTTCTTCGGGTGCTCAAGGCGCTGTCGGGCTTTGCCGCGGTGCGCACGGGTTTCCTGACACTGTTGTCGCTCTCCCTGTTCGTGTTGTCGTTCCTCAGCGTGCGTGACGCGCTCGCTTACCGCCGCAAGAGGTGTCCCCAGGCGCTGACGCTCCAGCTACCGGACGGCGTGAAGCGGCTCATCCGCACGATCGCCGAGCGAAGCTGGTCCGGTTCTGCGGTTGTCTGCACGGGATTCCTCTGCGGCCTCGGTGTCACTGTGCTCGATTCGCTTTGTACGGGACAGGTCTATGTGCCGATCGTGGCTCTGATATCCCGTGAAGGGGAGGCCTGGCGCGAGCTCGCGCTGCTTCTGGTCTACAATCTGGCCTTCATTTCTCCGTTGATTGCCGTCTTCGTGTTGGCCGCGAACGGCGCGACGGCCCAACGGATGAGCCTGTGGTCGAAACGGAACGTGATTCCGTCCAAGCTGGCTCTTGCCACCGTCTTTTTCATCCTGGCGCTCGTGACCCTGCCCAAATGTGACGCCTTCGGCCTTTCGCCTCGCCCAAGTACACCGCCACTCAGATATGATATAATTTCTTCTAATGAATATGCGGATCATTGTTGGACTTGGAAATCCGGGGGCGGAGTATGCGAATACGCCGCACTCGGTCGGTTTTGAGACCGTGGATGCGATTGCGTCTGCGGCCGGTGTCACGTGGGAGGAAAAGCGGCAGTTCAAGTGCCTCTGGGCGCGGGTCGCAATCGGCGGACAGAGCTGTCTTCTTGTGAAACCCCAGACGTACATGAATCTCTCGGGCGAGTCGGTCGCGCCGATTGTCAAGTACCAGAATGCGACGAACGCCGACCTGATCGTCGTGCAGGACGACATCGACCTGGCGCTCGGACGGCTTCGCGTCCGCAAGGGCGGCAGCTGCGGCGGACACAACGGCATCCGCAACATTATCGAACGACTCGGTACGCCAGACTTCACGCGGCTCAAGCTCGGTGTCGGCAAGGACAAGTCGAATGTCGTCGCACACGTCCTCGGCAAGTTCGACCCCGCGACGCGCGAGATCATGAACCGCGAGATCGACGGTGCCGTCAAGGCCGTGATCGCCATCGTCAAGGAAGGTCCCGACAAGGCCATGAACCTCTTCAATGGGTTTAATGCCCTTGAAGAACAGCCGAGAAGCTGATAATGGGGACGCGACACTCTTGTCGCGTCAGAAAAGAGCATGTCATCCTTAAACGAAACACCCTCCGCCAACCGCATTCACATCGCGTTCTTCGGACTTCGCAATGCGGGCAAGTCGACGCTCGTGAATGCTTTTACGAACCAGAACATCGCCATCGTGAGCGATGTCGCGGGGACGACGACCGATCCCGTTTCGAAGGCGATGGAGATTCTGCCCCTCGGGCCGTGCCTCATTACCGACACGGCGGGACTCGACGATGTCGGCGAGCTTGGCGCGATGCGTGTCGAGAAGACGCTCGCCGTCCTCGCGACGACCGATGTCGCCGTGTGGGTGCACGGTGCAGAAGAGGAGGGCTTGGAGACGCCGCAGGCGAGGACGCACTGCGGTACGGGGGCGGGGAAAGCCGTACCGCGGTGCGTCCTCGCCCGCGGCGTCTCCAGGCAGCGTTTCGATGACGCCTGTGCCGCACGCAAGATCACCGTTCTTGAATACCATCGCGGGGAGTCGGTCGAGGGACTTAAGGCGAAGATCGCGGCACTGAAACTCGTGGATGAGACGCCAGGACTTCTGGACGGATTGGTCGAGAAGGGCGACTTGGTCGTCTGCGTGTGTCCGATCGACGAGTCCGCGCCGAAGGGACGTCTCATCCTGCCGCAGGTGCAGGTGATCCGCGATTGCCTCGACCGGCATCTTGCCTGCACGGTGTGTCAGGTGGAGGAACTGTCCCATTGTCTCAAGTCCCTAACCCCCGAAGTCTTAAGTCCGAAGTCTGAAGTCCATCCCCGCGTTCTCGTGATCACGGATTCTCAGGCGTTTGCCGAGGTCTCGTCCATCGTCTCCAGTCTCACCTCGACCTCAACCTCCAACCTCAACCTCACGTCCTTCTCGATTCTCTTTGCGCGGCAGAAGGGGGATCTCGCGGCCTACAAGCAAGGGCTCGCGGCGATTGCGAACTTGAAGGACGGCGATCGCGTCCTCATTGCCGAGGGCTGCACGCATCACCGGCAGTGCAACGACATCGGCGCGGTGAAGATTCCGAAGGCGCTCGCGAAGCTGACGGGCGGCAAGAAGCTTGAGATTGAGTTCGCGAGCGGACAGGCGTTCCCCGTACCGCCGAGCGTCCTCGCCGGCGGCGTCACCAAGAAACCCGTCGCCGCGGGCGAGGACGCACCGCGGTACGGACTTGTCATCCAGTGCGGGGGATGTATGCTGACGCGGAGGGAAGTGTTGCGGCGGATCGGGCTCGCACGGGAGGCGGGAATTCCGATTGTCAATTATGGCATGTTGCTCGCGACGGCGGCGGGCGTGGAGGTTGAGAAATGCGTGATGTAAGCGAGATTCTTTCGGAGGTGCGCGGCAAGATCGCCGCGGCGTGTCAACGGGCGGGACGCAATCCCGACGAGGTCGAGGTGTTGGCCGTCACGAAGACGCACGGCGAGGACGTTGTGCGCGAGGCGTGGGAGGCGGGACTCACGATCGTCGCGGAGAACAAAGTCCAGGAAGCGGCGTGGAAGAAACCCGCGAGCATAACCGGGCCGAGCTGGCACCTGATCGGACACCTTCAGTCGAACAAGGTCCGCGCGGCGCTCGAGCTTTTCGACTTCATCCACTCCGTCGATTCGCAGAAACTTGTCGACCGCATCAACTTCATTGCCGACGAAATCGGTGCGCAGCCGCATATCCTTCTCGAAGTCAACGTCTCGGGCGAAAAGTCGAAGTCGGGTATGCCGCCGAGCGCGGTGAAGCCGCTCCTCGAACATATCCAGCGGGAGTGTCCGCGCGTGACGGTCGAGGGGCTCATGACGATGGCACCGTTCTCGGAGAATCCCGAGGACGCCCGGCCGTACTTCCGTCAGCTCCGCGAGCTGCGCGACAAATGCGAAGCCGAACTCGGCATTGGGCTACCGCGCCTGTCGATGGGCATGAGCGGCGATTACGAGGTCGCGGTCGAGGAAGGCGCAACGTGGCTCCGACTCGGTACGGTCCTTTTCGGCGAGCGGCCGAAGGTGAAAAAGACTCTGCTCGCGCCGGACAGCGATGACTACGCCGCGGCCGAGGACGGCTCGCGGTACGGGGGCGGGCTCGACTCGTACTCGGGAGCCGGCCCGACCGTCCGCATTCTCGACTAACCACCGCTCTCCACCTCTTACCTCGACCTCAACCTCTAACCTCCACCTTCCATCTTGTTCCCCGTCGAATCCAAACTCGCTGACATCGCCGCCGCGCTGGCGGCGAACCGCGATGTCGTTCTCACCGCGCCACCCGGCAGCGGCAAGACGACCTGCGTGCCGCCGGCGTTGCTCGGCGCACCGTGGCTGAAGGGCAAGAAGATCGTGATGCTCGAACCGCGGCGACTCGCGGCGCGGAACTGTGCGACGTACATTGCGAAGAAACTCGGCGAACCGGTCGGAAAGACGGTCGGCTATCAGGTGCGGCTTGAGCGTAAGATTTCGACGGAGACGCGACTCGAGATCGTGACCGAAGGCTTGCTCACACAGCGACTTCTCTCGGATCCCGAATTGAGTGATGTGGGATTGGTCATCTTCGATGAGTTTCACGAGCGGTCGCTGCCATGCGATCTCGCCTTTGCGCTGGCGCTCGAAGTGCGGCGGGCCTTGAGGGATGACTTGCGGCTGTTGGTGATGTCGGCGACGCTGGATGCGGAAGAGGTGGCGGCGCATCTGGGGAATGCGACGATTGTGAGGGCGGAAGGGCGGATGTATCCCGTTGAGACGCGGTATCTGGGCGAGTGCTCGATGGTGGCGGCCGTGCAGCGGGCGCTCGCGGAGACGTCGGGTGATATCCTCTGCTTCCTGCCGGGCGAAGGGGAGATTCGGCGGACGCTTGAGGCTGTTACCACGCCGCGCCCGAGGACGGGCCGCGGTACGGAGTTGGGCTCGGGTGCGGTGATCCTGCCGCTTTACGGGTCGCTGCCGAAGGAAGAACAGGACAAGGTCTTTCAACCCATTCGCCCATTCGCCAATTCGTCCATTCGCAAAGTCATCCTCGCGACTTCCATCGCCGAGACCTCGCTCACCATTGAGGGGATCACAACGGTTATTGATTCGGGACTCATGCGTGTGCCGCGCTTCTCGCCGTCGACCGGCATGTCGGGGCTCGTCACGCTGCCGCTGACGCTGGATCGCGCCGAGCAACGGCGGGGCCGTGCGGGACGCGTGCAGGCCGGTGTCTGCTATCGTCTCTGGACCGAGGCCGGCGAGGCCTCGCGGGCGAAGAAAATGAGTCCCGAGATCCTGGACGCCGACCTCTGTTCGCTCGTGCTGACGTCCGCCGCGTGGGGCGCACTCCGGCGCGAGGACCTCCCGTGGATGACGCCGCCGCCGGCGAGTACATGGGATCAGGCCGTCGGGCTTCTCAAGCTTCTCGGGGCGCTCGACGCCGACGGCAAGCTGACGCCGAAGGGTGAACGGATGTCGAAGCTTCCGATGCATCCGCGTCTTGCGAACATGCTGCTGGCGGGGGGCGATCCGCTTTACGCGGCAATCCTTGAAGAAGGCTCGCGTACCCGCGAGACCGACATCCGCTACGTCCCCGTCACGCCCCGCATCCGCGAACTGGCCAAGAAATTCACCCGCCATCACTTATCACTCAACACTCAACACTCATCGCTCGGGAAGGCGAGTGCCCTTGCACTCGCCTTCCCAGACCGCATCGCCAAGAATCGCGGGAACGGGTCGTTTCGGATGGTGTCAGGACGCGGAGCTTTCGTCGAGAATGGCGATCCGCTCGTTCAAGAGCCGTATCTCGTCTGCTGCGAGCTTGATGACCGCCAGGGCGATGCGAAGCTGTTTCTCGGGTGTCCGATTGACGAAAGCGAGATCGAGGAACTCTTTGGCGATCAGATCGTTGAGGAGCCGTTTTGTGCGTGGGACCGTCAGAACGACCGCGTGAAGAGCGTCGTGCGGCGCAAGCTCGGGGCGATGGTGATGGGGGAGAAGCCGATGGCAATGAGGGGTGGAAGCCGCGAAAGCGCCGCGGGCGAGGACGCACCGCGGTACGTGGATGCTGTCGCCGCAGCGCTGGTCGAGGGCGTACGGCAGAAGGGTGTTGAGAATCTGCCGTGCTGGACGAAAGAGACGCGGCAGATGAGGGCTCGGATTGCGTTTTTAAATCGGGTTCTTTCATCTTGGTGTGATGTGTCGGATGCGGCGATTCTTGCGGCGCTGTCGGGGTTTGTCGGAGGAATGAACAAATGGCGCGATTTGGAGAAGCTTGATCTCTATCAAGTTTTCGACTATCTCCTTGCCGAGGCGGGACATGACCGACGTGAACTCGATCAGCTCGCGCCGACGCGGATGGAGGTGCCGAGCGGATCACACATGCTCATTCATTACGAAGGTGACGAGCCGACGTGCGAGGTTCGGCTGCAGGAATGCTTCGGGCTTATGGAGACACCGAAGGTGGCTGGAGGGACTGTCCCCGTCGTGATGACCCTCCTTTCTCCGGCACAGCGTCCGATCCAGATCACGAAAGATCTCGCGGGTTTCTGGAAGGGCGCCTACCAGCTCGTGCGCAAGGACATGCGCGGCCGTTATCCGAAGCACTACTGGCCCGAAGACCCGTTCAGCGCCGTCGCCACGCGTCGGGTAAGGCCGCGCGTCTGACGGGGATTGAACAAGCGATTCTGAAGTGATATAATTGCACATATTTATGGCGGATGGAGACTATGAACGACGCGATCAACGACTGGCTGAAATCAGACGATTCCAGAGACTACTTCGAGCTGCTCAAATTTCCCACGGTGGGAGCGGATCCGCTCCATCTGAGGGACTGCGTGTCAGCCGCGACGTGGTTGAAGAAATGGCTAAAGACGATCGGGGCTGAGACGGAACTCATCGTTTCACAGGGATCCTTGGTTGTCCCTGTCGTCTTTGGCGAGATCAAGGGACCTGAAGGGGCGCCGACGGTGTTGCTTTACGGACACTATGACGTGCAGCCTGCTGACCCGCTCGAACTTTGGGAAACGCCGCCATTCGAGCCGACGCTGAAGGACGGCCGCGTCTATTGTCGCGGCGCTCAGGATGACAAGGGACAGTTCTTCGCGTTTCTTTGCGGACTGAGGGAGCTGCTGGGCAGGGCTTGCTTGGAGAGTGCCGCGGGCGAGGACGCACCGCGGTACGGTTTAGGGGTGAACCTGAAGATTCTTTTGGAAGGCCAGGAGGAATCGGGGTCGGGAACCTTGTTCAAGCTTTTGGAAGATCGCGATTTCGTGAAGAAGATCGCGGCGGACGTGCTCCTCGTGAGCGACACGAGCGCGGCGAGCGAGCTGCGTCCCGCGATCATCGCGGCCTTGCGTGGCGTCTGCCACTTTACGGTCAAGCTGACGGGGGCGAACCGCGACCTCCATTCCGGCGAATACGGCGGCATTGCGCCGAACACGGCTCAGGCGATGGCCGAGCTGATGGCGTCGCTGCACAATCCCGACGGATCGATCGCCGTGGCGGGTTTCCGCGATGGCATCGTGCCGCCGACCCACGAAGAGATGGAGGCGGCCGAGGCGGGCTTCGCGAAGGAAGACGAGCTGCGTGCCGACATCGGTTGCGAACCCTGTGGAGGTCAGCGCGGCAAGACGATTGTGCAGCGCAATGGCTTCGAGCCGACGATCGAGATCAACGGCATCCACACGGGCTACGGCGGGCCAGGCTCGAAGACGGTGATCCCCTGCGAGGCGATTGCCAAGCTGTCGATGCGACTCGTGCCGGGACAGGTTCCGCAGCGCGCCTACGATGCCGTGCGGACGCATTTGAAGGACCACTGTCCGCGTGGGATGAAGCTGGAGTTCCCCGAAGATTCGGGACTCTCGGCCGCGATGCGCTTGCCGCTCGCCTCCCCGATCTTCCGCCTGGCGGCGGACGTCCTCAAGGAGATGGATCCGCGCGGACCGGTCTTCATCTGGGACGGCGCGTCGATTCCGGTCGTGTCGGGACTCAGGAACGCGACGGGCGCGGCACCGCTTCTCGTCGGGTGGGGACAGGCCGAGGACCGCATCCATTCGCCGAACGAATCGTATTCCGTCCGTCAGTTCGAGACGGCGAAGGACTGGGCCAAGCACATTCTCACGGCGCTTGCGAACTAATCGTATGCGGACAAAGGGCTTCACACTGATCGAGCTTCTCGTGATCATCGGCATCATGGCCGCGATGGTCACGGTGGGCGTCGTCGGCTTGAACTCGTCCCGCGCGACGACGCGCCTTTTCGGCGCGGGACGCGATGTGATGGCGATGATTCGCCGCGCGCGTTCGCTCGCGCTGGTCACGCAGAAGCCCGTTGTCATCACCTATTCGAACGAAAGTGCCGACGGCGAATCTTACGCCAAGGTCGAAATCACCGCCGACAGGATCTTCAAGTCGAAGAAAAATACCGAGGCCGTGCAGAATCTGGCGGGAGAGACTGTTATCGAGGCTGTGGTCGACGACGGCGAAGAGTCGTCCGGCGAAACACTGGAGGACGTCCTTTCGCCCGAGTCGATTCCGCTTGACGTCGTCAAGGGACTCAAGATCAAGGTTCTCGACGAAAGCGACCAGCTGCAGTTGCCCGAGAACGAGAAGAGGCGGTCGAAGATCTCGATCTTCTCGACGGCCGACAACGTGTCGCGCACGCTGAATGCGGGGGAGGGGGCTGGGCCGGGAAGCGCCGCGGGCGAGACGCACACTGCTCTAGCGACTGCCTTCGGCAGCTCGGCTTCGCCTCGGCAGATATGCGGTACGGAAGGTGACGGGAGCGAAAGTGCGGCCGACGAGGCGACGGAAGAACCGTTCGCCGTGGCCTTTGCCGTGAACGGTACGGTGAATCCCCCGCACCGTATCTGGATCTACCGCGAGGAATCCTCGCCGGAGAAGGGCATTTGCATCCACGTGGACCGCTTCGGCGAGCCGAAATGCGAGGACTTCCAATGATGCGCCGCGGCTTTACTCTCCTTGAGGTCTTGCTAGCCTCCGTCATTCTCGGGTTCGGTCTCGCGGGCATTCTCGTCGCGCTTTCACAGGGCCAGCGGTTTATGCAGACGATGCCCGACCTGATGACGGCCCAGGAGGTCATGGATCTCGGCGACATGGCCTATCCGCTTTCGGAGGTCATGGACGAGGATGATCTTGATGTGCAGGAGTGCCGTGTCGAGGAGCTCTGGCGCATCGTCGCCGGGACGCACGGGCCGCGGATGACGAACGAGCAAGAAGACAAGTACCACGGCTTCCGCTGGAAGCGCGAGCGCGTTGAGAAGAACATGAGTGATGATGATCTCAAGCGAATCGGCTATTTGCACCGCGTGAAAATTACGGTCAGCTGGGGTGATCGGTTTCGTGGTGAGAAAAATGAAGAAAGCTATGTGACCGTCTGGAGGGATCCGTCGAAATGAAACGCGGCTTCACACTCGTCGAGCTTCTGCTGGCCGTGCTGCTCCTGGGCATGATGTCCGTCGTTTCGATCGTGACCTACCGGGCCGTGACGAACGGCTGGCGCGTGTCGCGCGAGTATATGGATACCTTGCAGCGCACGGACTATTCGCTCGACCAACTCGTCTCAGGGCTCAAGTGTGCGTACTATCCCCATAACGGAGAACAGAGCTACGACTACGGCTTTCAGCTGACGAACAACGGCGACGGGGAGAGTCCCCGCGAATCGGACGTCATCGAATGGACGAAGAAGGGTCCGGCTCTTGTCGGCGGCAGTTCGGCAGGCGACGCCACGCACCGCATTCAGGTGCGCGTCCTTGAAGAGGGCGACTCGACCTGGGGCGAACGCATCGAGAAGACGGGCCTCTACGCGCGCGTCAAGCCGATGGCGAAGGTCATGCCCGGCTCCTCGTCGCATACGGATGCGGACGAGTTCACGTTTGCGAACGACGAGCTCTACCGGCCGGTTCTCATCGCCACGGGCGTCGAGGGCTTTGACTGCCGTGTGCAGGCGAAGGAACCCGAGGATGTCGGCGGCAACAAAAAAGAAGACAAGGACGCCTTCGAGGACGAGTTTGACGCTTCGAACAGTGTGCCTTACAAAGTTCAGATGACGTTCTACGTCGAGAAGGAAGATTCCGAGTACGCGTCCCGCCGTCAGCGCGTTCCGATTCTTCGCGTCGTGCGGCTGCCCGTTCATGAACAGTCCCTCGACGCCGCGACACTGCCGGGGAACGAGAAGGAGAGCCGCGGCAAGGACGGCAACACGAAGAGGAGTGGCAAATGAGACGCGGATCGGCTCTTTTGATGGCGCTGTGGATCATCCTGACGCTCGGGGTGATCGTGCTCTCGTTCTCCTTCGAGGCGAAACTCCAGGGCGGCATCAACATCTACGTGCAGGGCAAGAACCGTGTGAAGCGCCTCATTGACGCGGGACGCATCCTCGGCGAAGTCGTTCTGCTCAACTACGGCGACGCCAAGCAGTGGACGGAAGACGAGGATCTCAAGGACCTTCTGGAGGACGACCGCTGGTACGTCGAGAAGCAGGCGCTCAAGTACTCGAAGGGCTGCACGATCGGACCGATCCTGCTGAACGAGGAGGATCCGGATTCGGGGACGGTGAAGGTGGAGATTGCGCTCTCATCCTGTGATGCGGGCAGCGGCATCAACGTCAACACGCTTTGCAAGGACCAGGATCCGAACTTCGAGGACCGTTGGCGCATCATTCTCGACCAGTGCGGCGTACCGCGGGACGAGATCATGGATGAGGACGGCAACTCCATCAATCTGCAAAGCTACATCATCGCCTGCTGGCAAGACTACCGTGACGAAGACGACACACGATACGACATCAACGACAAGTCCGACTACAAGGGAGCGAAGGGCGCGGAGAAGGCCGAGTACGAGGAGTACTACGACGATCACAAGAAGGACTACGCCGAGGAAGACCGCTTTGAGCCGGCGAACGGAGAGATCGCCGACTTGAAGGAGCTTTCGCGCGTCCTCTGCTTCCAGAAGTTCCCGGCCGTGCTGACGGGCGGTGTCCTGAAGCCGCGCGGCGAAGAGGACGACGACCGCCGCGCGTCACGTTCGCGCAAGCGCGACAAAGACGAAATCGTCATCCCGCGCGGACTCATCAACATGGGTGTCTTGGGCGTGACGGGTGACGGCAAGGTCAACGTGAACCGCTGTACGGTCGAACAGCTTCTCACGATTCCGGGCATTTTCGATCCGGACGAGCTTGACGAAGACGACAAGTCGGAGTCCACGGAAATCGCCGAGGCGATCGTGAAGTGCCGCAAGATCATGCCGAAGGACTACGACGTTCCTGAAGATGGCCGTGACGAATGGGGCTACGGTGAGTTCACAAGCGACTGGTGGTCGGATATGACGTCACGCGTCGCGGACGAGTTCGACGTCGACATTCCGAACGACGCGAAGAACTACATGACGGCACTCCCGTCCGAGGAGGGAACACTCTTCAAGATGAAGATCACGGCGCTCCTGATGGACATGGAGTACTCGGCCGAATGCGAGTGTTATGTGAAGGACAAAAAAGTTCGCTATGTATCGTGGACGGAGAAGTAAAAATGAAGATCATTGATGGGAAGGTATTGGCTCAGAATCTGAGAGCGGAAATTGCCGAGAAAACGGCAAAACTCAAGGCCGAGAAGGGCGTGACGCCCGGCCTCGCGGTCATTCTCGTCGGCGAGAATCCCGCGTCGGTTTCCTACGTGACGGCGAAGGAAAAGGCCTGCGTCGAAGCGGGCATGTTCTCGCTCCCCATCAACATCCCTGTGCCGACCGACAACGGGGACGCGACACTCTTGTCGCGTCAGATTGAGAACAAACTCCTCTCCACCATCGCCGAGCTCAACGCCGATCCGAAGATCCATGGCATCCTCGTACAGCTGCCTCTCCCCAAGGGCGTTGACGAGAAGAAGATTATCAACGCGATTGCGCCAGAGAAGGATGTGGACGGTTTCACGCCCGTCAACGTCGGACGCATGCTCATCGGCGAACGCTGCTTCCTGCCGTGTACGCCGCACGGCATCATCAAGTTGATCGAATTCTCAGGCATGGATCTGAAGGGCAAGCACGCCGTCGTGATCGGTCGCTCAAACATCGTCGGCAAGCCGGTCGCCGTCCTCCTGGTCCGCAAGGAGACGAACGCGACGGTGACGCTGTGCCATACGGGTACGCCCGACATTGGCGCATTCACGCGTCAGGCTGATGTCGTCGTCGTCGCGGCGGGACGACCGAACACGCTCACAGGCGACATGCTCAAGCCCGGCGCGGTCGTCATCGACGTCGGCGTCAACCGCATCCCGGACGCGACAAAGCCGAAGGGCTTCCGTCTTGTGGGCGATGCGGATTTCGAGAGTTGCGCCAAGGTTGCCTCGGCCATCACGCCCGTCCCGGGCGGTGTCGGTCCGATGACGATCACGATGCTCCTCTGGAACACGCTCGAAAGCGCGCTCGCGGCCAATTGATTCGCGCTCAGCCGAGACGGATGAATTTTTGATATACTATTCAGCAATGGCCAAAAAGATCAAAGATCCGCGTCCGACTTGGGACGAGTACTTCATGGAGATCGCGCAGGTGACCGCCAAGCGGTCGAACTGTTCGCGTCGCCATGTCGCGGCGGTGATCGTGAAGAACAACCACATCCTCTCGACGGGCTATAACGGCACGCCGGCGGGGCTTAAGAACTGCTTCGAGGGCGGGTGTCCGCGCTGTTCGGGCCACGCGGAAAGCGGCAAGGGGCTTGACGAATGCCTGTGCGTCCATGCCGAGCAGAACGCGATCTGCCAGGCGGCCTGCCACGGGCAGGCGATCGACGGCGCGTCGATCTACGTGACGATCTCGCCGTGCCTCACGTGTGCGAAGCTGATCATCTCGGCCGGCATTAAGGAAGTCATCTACGGTGGCGACTACGCGTTCCTCGATACGGTGAGTCAGATCTTCAAGGAGGCCAAGATCAAGTATCGCAAGGTCAATATTTGAGTTAACAAGAAAGAGCAAACTAAAATGAGCAGAAAGAAAATCATTGCTGGCAACTGGAAGATGAACGTGAAGCCGTCCGAGACCGCGGCTCTCATCAAGGCCGTCGCGGAAGCGACCGCCCAGTATGGCGACAAGGTCGAGATCGTGTGCTGCACCCCGGCGATCGACGTTCCGGCGGCCGTCGCGGCGGCTCAGGGCACGACGGTCGGCGTCGGCACGGAGAACTGCCACTGGAAGGAATCCGGCGCGTACACGGGCGAGATCTCGACGGGCATGATCGTCGACGCGGGCTGCAACTACGTCATCACCGGACACTCCGAGCGTCGTCAGTACTTCGGCGAAACCGACGAGACGGTCAACCTCCGTACGCGCGCCGCCATCGCTGCGGGCCTCACGGTCATGATGTGCATCGGCGAGACGCTCGAGGAGCGCGAGGCCGGCAAGCTCGTCGAAGTCATCGAGCGCCAGATGAACGTCGGTCTTAAGGACGTCACGGCGGCCGACTGCGCGAAGCTCGTCATCGCGTACGAGCCCGTGTGGGCGATTGGCACCGGCAAGACGGCGACCCCCGACCAGGCGCAGGAAGTCCACGCTCTCATCCGTGCGACGCTCGCGAAGCTCGTCGGCGCCGAGACGGCCGAGACGGTCCGCATCCAGTACGG
>CAMAHK010000001.1 GCA_945834475.1 uncultured Verrucomicrobiota bacterium | reverse complement strand
TGCGAAATACCACCAGGCGTACAGCCCGACGGCGGCAAGCTTGAGCCCGAGGCAGGACCGAGAAGGGTCAGCGGCGTCAGGGGTTGGTAAAGCTCTCATGCCGCGCATTATAGCATATTCCGAAACTCATTAGCATCCCATTCGCTCACTGCGTTCGCGAAGGGGTTAGGGGTAAGGCAATGGGCAACCCGTTACGTCCGCAGCGATGGCCTGAATTTGGTATAATTTGTCCGTTGCCAAATTGCTTGGGGGCAATTTGGCTTGTCAGGTGGCAACAAGGGGGAACAATGCAAACCAACGCAAAAGCCAACCGCATGGCCGCAAGACAACGCGCGCACGTGTGCGCATTGCTCGCGTGTGTAATCTTATCTGCTTTTTCCGCCGGCGGCGCGGAAAACGTCATGCGCACCGCGAGACAGCCGGCCGGCGCCGAGGAGGCGCTCGTCTTCGCCGTGCCCAACGGCTACCGCTTCGCCTCGGCCGTCGCCGTCGCCGCGGGCGGCGGCGAGTCCGCCGCGCCGACGGTCGGCACGGCGCTGACCATGAATCATGTCGAACTGGTGCCGGTCAAGGTGGCGGATACCAACTTCGCCTACGAAATCACTGTCACCTTCACTCCGGACGGCACGCCCTTCACGGGCAATCCCGCCAAGGTCATCCGCCGGCAGATCCGCGATGCCGTCGCCAACCCTGGGGATGTTCCGCTCACGCGCACCGCCGCACCAACCGGCGTCGCCGTCCCCTCCGGCGCAAGTGCGCTCGCGCGAGACTTCGGCGTCTTCACCGCCGCCGAAACAGAAGCCGCCGACGTACTCATCCTCACTCCGGTCGTCCACACCAACCTCTGGCGCGAATACGTCGCCGCGCGCTCGGCCGCCCGCCCCGACCTTGCCTTCATGATCAAGGACACGTCGTCCATCTACGCCGAATATCCGTACGATCCGGCGGCGACGGACGGCACGCCGCGCAATCCCGCCGAATCGATCCACCGGTACCTGCGCGAGCATCGCGACGCGCTGGGGCTTTCATACCTCATTCTCGGCGGCAGCTGGATCGACCCCATTGAACTCGACGGCGACGGCAACTGGCTCAATTCGAGCGGCGAACGCATCTGCTACCAGACCGGCGAAACGGTCAACCTCACCAACGCGATTCCGTCCGTCCGCGGCCAGCCGCGTCCCGACGTGCACCTGCCGGCCGACACCTACTATTCGTGCCTCGATTTGATGACCGTCGACGACGTCACCCAGCGCTATCCCTGGTGCACCAATAATACGGACTACTCGGCGACCTGCTATCTGCAGAATTTCAACGCCGACACCCGCCGCTGGTACGACGGCGGCGCCGACCTTGTCGTCGCGCGCATTCCGCTCAAGCCGCTCGAGGCGAACGGCAGGCTCGTGACCGCTGGCGAGCAGATGACGAACCTACTCGCCAAGATCGCCCGCGCCGAGGGTTCCGGATTCGACGGCACCGGCGACATCGGCCTGATGTGGTCGCGGTTCGGCTGGAAGAGCGACGTGGACGGCACGCTCTGCGATGAATACGAATTCTTCGACGACACGCCGAACATGTTCGCCGAGTACCGGCAGACGCGCACCTTCGAAGACACCGAGCTCAACCAGCGCCGGCTCGCCCGCGGCGAAATCTCCCTGAACTATCCGATCGTCTCGGTCGACGCCGTCAACAGCTACGCCTGGACGGTCGGCCAGCCGACGGCGGCCGACGCGACGGCGAAGTTCTTCGCCTCCGACCACGACTACATGGTCGCCGACGCCCATGGCTGGGCGCTCGGCGCGGAATGCCAGCTCTCCGCCCAGCGCGTTCGCGACGCCGCCGGCCTGACACTGCTCTACGACGTGTCGGTGCCGTGCGAGACAGGCTTCCAGGATTACTGGACGCGCGGGTCCGGCGAGCTTGCCGGCAAGATTGTCACCGTCGCCTGCCTCGGTGAATCGGCCGTCGGCGCGCCGGACGGCGGCGCGGTCGCCAGCGTCAACAACTCGCGCTACGGCTGGTCCGCCGGCGTCTCGCGCGACAACAACCCCGCCTACGAGATGCTGTCGTACAAGCTCGGGCGCAACCTCATGCGCGCATTCGTCCGCCAGGGCCTCCCCGCCGGCGACGCATGGCTCTACTCACACCTGAAATTCATCGACGTCGACCTTTCCTCACTCGGCCAGGGCGGCATCGTGCCGACCTCGATCGGCAACACCGGCGCGTGGGTGCTTTTCGAGCATACTCTGTTCGGCGATCCGTTCATCCGCCACCGGGCGCAGACCTGCCGTACCGAAACCGCGCTCGCGGAGTTTCCCCACACCGCCTCGAACGTCCTCTTCGCCGCCGCGGTCGTAAACGCCGGCACCAACGCCGTCGTCAATGCTGCGACGGACGGCGACATCGTTTTTTCCGGCACGGGCCGCCTGAAGATCATGAACGAGCTACAGGTCGGCGGCACGAGCGCAACCTTCAACGACGGCATCGAGGGCGGCATCGGCCGGCGCCTCGTCTTCACCAAAGACGCCGGTACCGTCAAGATCTACACTAAGCGGCGTTTCTACCTGGGCGGACTGACCAACGCCGAAATGGTCACCGTTTACGGCTCGGGGACGATCGTCGACTTCGACCGCATCGAAGGCGGCACCCTCAAGACAGTCGTCTTCGACACCGCCGCGAACGCCACTAACGTCATGCGCAGCACGAAGTCCGCCGCCGCCGCCGGCATCTACATCCAGATGCGCGGCGGCACCGTCGACGTCGAGTCGCCCGATCTTCTGGGCAACACCTCCGTCTGGATGAGAAACGCCACCCTGCGCATTGGCGTCAACCCCAAGGCCGGACCGCTCGTCACTTCATCCGAATCGCTGAACGCCACCTTCTCCGGCAACGGCACGATCGTCGTACCAAAAGGCACTTCGCTGCTGAAGAACTTCACCTTCGACAAGGACGCCAACATCGAGGTGCGCGAAGAAGGCGATGTCGCCATGGCGTTTCGCTATTCGGGACAGCTCGGCGCGAACCCGACCGGATGGTTCTCGAACTGGACGGGCGAGAACTTCGCCAACAACGCCGTGCGCACCGGCGTGCTCGCGCCGCGCGGATTCGTCCGCGTCGTTTCCGACACCGAGCACCCCTACTTCAACCTGCCCGCCAAGCGCGGCTTCAGCGTGGCGCTCTATGCCGATCTTTCGCGCGTCGAAAACAACAACGCCGTCCTGCTCGGCTTCGGCAACTACGCCTCGAGTCAGCTGCTGCTCGTGCGCGGACAACGCGGCAAGATCCGCCTCGAAGCGACAAGCGCCCACAACGCGAGCGTCGTCGACTACACCGATTACATTCCCTACCCCGGCGACGGCTACCACCTCTACACCATTTGCCGCAGTCCGGAGGCGATCGACTTCTATGTCGACGGCGAGCTCGTCGGCTCGCTTTCGGGCTCCCTCAACCTCAAGAACGGCTTCGGACTCGGCTCGGTCGGCTCGACCGACAGCCGCGAAATGGCGTTGCGCGGACGCACCGTCGCCGACGGCATGGCGATCGGCGAGCTGCGCGGATACGACGCGGTGCTTTCCGCCGCCGACGTCGCCGCGCTCGCCGCCGAATTCCCCGTCGTGGCGCTGCCCTACCGCAATCTCGACACCATCGATCTCAACAACGAAAACGTGAACGGCGTGCTCTCCGACGCGACCTTCGCCGACGGCGCCTACCTCGGCGGCTCGAAAGGCGCGATTGTGATTCCGTCAAACACCACCGTCACCGTCGACGCCGTGCAGCTGCTGAACACCTCCGACGGCAACAGCGTCTTCACGCTCGACATCGCCGGCACGCTCAACGTGCTCGGCGAGACTTCGCCCAAGGGCGTCTACTACGACTTCAAGAACAACCATATCGCCGGCATCATGATGGGCCACTGGGCGGGTTCGAGCGCCATCGAAGTCCGCCAAGGCGGCCAGCTGCTCGCGCCGCAATCGCTGCTGCTGATCAACTACGACGCCAAAGGCGAACAGCTGCTCGCCATCCGCGGCGGCTACGTGCGCGTCAGAGGCGTCACCAACGACGCCCTCAATCAAAACGGCTGGGTGCGCGGCAAGACGGG
This sequence comes from uncultured Verrucomicrobiota bacterium, assembly GCA_945834475.1. Lineage (GTDB taxonomy): Bacteria > Verrucomicrobiota > Kiritimatiellia > RFP12 > UBA1067 > UBA1067. Next base: position 115,761 of record CAMAHK010000001.1, on the reverse strand, counting down.
CGACTACGGCAGGATCGAGATCACCAAAGGCGGCCGGCTCGAAGTCGACTCGTGGCCGGTCAACACCGCCGGGAGCATCGGCTCGATGCCGATCTCCCTCGGCGGCGGCTCGATCGTCGCGGCGGCGGACTGGACGTGTCCCTGGCCGCTTACCGTCGCGGCGGAGACGAACTATATCGACTGCGCCGGACGCGACCTCGTCCTGTCTGGCGAATTGAGCGGGGAAGGCACGCTCGTCCTGTCCGACTCGTCGGCCGAACGGACCGGTTCGATCGTCTTCCTCGGGTCGCTCGACAAGTTCGGCGGCACGCTGCTCGTCGATTCGTCGCTTGCGAAGTTCGGCATCGCCGCCGGCATAGAAGCCGACCCGCATCTCGCCTTCAGCGCGGACGGCCTGCCGCAGAAGCGCATCGTCCGCCTCACCGACGAGCAGATTCTCGCCGGCTACACGGCGGCTTATCCGACGTCCGCCGGTTCGGCGATCGTCTTCACCGACGAAACGGGGCGCGTCTACCAATCGAGCGACGCGACGAATGTCTTCCCGCCGAGCCGCCGCGCCGAACTGGTGCTGACCGGCCAGCACCTCGACCTCGACCTCACCGACTACACCGCGACCGTCCAGCGCGTCGTCCTGAACGGCGTATCCGGCTACTTCGCGAACGAAGACGCGACGTATGAATGCGAAGTCGAATTCCGCGAACCCGCCTCGGGCGCGGCGTTTAAGCGCACGAACGGCTACTCGAACAAGAAGACCGTCTTTCCGCACGCATTCGGCACCGGCACGATCACCGCCGCAGGAACGGTGACTCCCTCCCAGATGATGGTCTTCAGCGCCCCCGCCTGCGAATTCTGCGGGTCGATCAAGCTGCGCATCAACAACTCGCGCATGCAGGTCGTCTTCGGCGCCGGCAAGGGCACGGCCGGCGAATCGCGCATTGACGTCCTGAGCGGCTACGTCGCGCAGCTCAAGGACGGCGGTGAATGGACGGCCCACGCCATCGCCATCGCTGGAACCTTGAACTGTCAGGGCCGCGCCCACCTGGTCGCCAACGCGATCAACGGCATCGACCGCATCGTCGTGCCCGCCGGACACCGGCTCGTCGCCTACACCGCCGGCGGGCGCGTGCGCGAAGCATGGGTGGTGCGCGAGGGCGAAACGCCGGCGGTGGATGCGTTCACCGTCGCGCAGACGCCGGCGACGATTCCGAGCCTCGCCATCGCCGGCGCCTGGACAATCGGTTCCGGCGTCACCGCCACCCTCGCGCCGGGCGCGGTCGTCACATGCGGATCGTTCGACAATTCCGGCACGCTCGCCGCCGCCGCGCGCATTGGCAACGCCTTCTATGCCGATTTCCCGGACGCCATGGCTTCCGTTCCCGACGCCGCCCAGCCGATCGAACTGCTGGCGGATGCCGCCGTCGAGCTCCGGCTCGGCGAAAAGGCGCTCGTCGCCTGCGGCGCGTTCGCCTTCACGCCGACGGCCGCCGACGGCGCCGTGCTCTACACCGAGCAGCGCGGCGACGCGCTGTTCTGCGCCGCCGTGTCGGCGATCTATCCGCTGGCCTACATGGTCGAAGGCGTGGAACAAAAGACGCTCACGCCCGCCGCCTATGCCTCGGAACTGCTGCCGGTCGCGCTGCCGGTACCGGAAACGGCCGCGGACAAGGTTTTCCGCGGATGGTACACCGCGGCGGACTATAGCGGCGCAGAACTTAAGTCCGTCACTTCCGATAGCGGTGCGCTCACGCTGTACGGACGCTTCACCGACGCGGTCGCCGCCGTCGACGGCGTCAATTACGATTCGCTGGCGGACGCCATCGCCGCCGCCGCGGCATCGGGTGCGACGGTCGAGGTCATCGCCGACATCGAGCCGCCCGAGGGATGGTTCATCCGCGACGGCAGGCTCTATCCGATCGCCGCGCGCGTAACCGCGACCGATGCGGAAGGCGCCGAGACGACCGTCAACTACGAATCGTTCGCCGAGGCGCGCACGGCATCGCGAGGCGACAGCGCGGCGGTGATCACGCTCGGCTGCGACACCTCCGACCCCTTCACGCTCACCGTCGGCGAGAGCGTGTCCGTGCGCCTGAACGGCTGCCGGTTCCTCGTGCCGCCGGCGGTCGATTCGCCCTACTATCGGGTGACCGAGACTACGGACGAAGCGACGGGCGTCACCGTGTTCTCGACCGTCCATCGCGGGTACGTCAGTCTTTCCGTGCCGAATCTGCCCGACGACATCCGCGTGACCCGCGTCACGGTCGTCTCCGAAGAGCCCGAACGCGAAATCGCCGCCAACGACGACGGCACCTACACGGTGCCGTATCCCGGCGAAATCGTCATCAGCTACAAGCAGGACGGACCCTGGCTCATCGCCGACCAGACGAACACCGTCACCGCGACCGACCTCGCCGTCGAGGTCATCCCCGACAGCCAGCCGGCCCTCGCCCGCCGCGGCGAAACGTATTACCTGAGCGCATCCGACGCCTTCGCCGACAGCGGCAACGCCGACACCACCGTGACCCTGATCGGCAAGCACTCCTATGCCGGCATCACCCTGCCCGCCGGGATGACGCTCGACCTTAACCATGTCGTACCGTCAAAGTATTTCGACATCACCTCGATTGGCGGCACGATCCGCAACTCGGGCGCAGCCTACGCCAAGCGCGAAACGTGCATCCGCAAATTGACGCTCGAGGCTGATACGCGCCTCGAGGGCGACGGACTTGGTCTCATGTACGGCGGCACCAAGACGACACTCACGCTCAACAATCATACGCTCACGATCGCGCTGAACGACAACGCCGACTTCTATTTCTACTCCACCTGCGTCAGCGACGAGGGCGTAATCGCCCTGGAGCGCGGCACCTTCAGGGTGGCGTCCGCCTTCGCCTCCACCAACAAATCGACAATCGAATACGCCAAGCTGCTCGTCGGTGAGCACGGCGTGCTGCGGGTCGACGGCTCGCTGCAGGGTTTGGACATTGAATTTGCCGACGGCGCCACCATCGACTGCTCGGCCGGCACGCCCACCTTCAGCGGTTCGATCGTTTTCGGCCCGACACTGCGCGCCCTGGGTTCCGACGGCTACACGCTCATCAACGGCGGCAGTTTCGGCACTCTGCCCGAAGTCGCCAACCGCCAGGCGGTGGTGCAGCTTTCCGGCAAGGCGCTCAAACTGGTCGGCACCGCGCCGGGGCTGCTCGACAACTGGACTTTCGGCACCTCGCTCACGAGCACCGGCTCGAACGCGACCGCACTGACGAAAGAAGGCTCTGACATATACCTGTCGTCCGAAGGCTACGTCACCGGCAGTGCGCTCAACCCCGCCGTCACGCCCTACTGCAGCTACGCCTACCCCGACGAATGGACGGTGCTGGCCGCCGGCATCATGCCCGCCGGCGACCATACGCCGCTCTTCATGCTCGGCACCCTCGCCGGCGGCGGCTTCGGACTCGTCACCACCAACAACCAAAGCGTGCTGCTGGTGCGGCACACGAACGGGTCGACGCCGTACGAAGTCTGGGCGGAGGTTCCGCTGCACTTTCCGCGGCAGTTGCGCCACACCTACGCGCTCGCGCGCACGGCCGGCGCGATGAAGTTCTATGCCGACGGCGAACTCAAGTGGACCCGCGAGGCGACCATGCCTTCGATCGGCGGCGGACTGCAGATCGGCTCGCTGCACGGCGGCATCGGCAGCACGGGAATTGCCAAAGTGGGTGCCGACAAAGTCGGCGACGGCTGTCTCGAAGCCTTGCGCATCTACGGCGGGGCGACGACGGACAAGATCGCGGTCCAGTTCGCCGGCGAATACCCGACCGATACGACCTTGTGCCTGCTCGAATTCGTCATCGACGGCGTGACTCGCAACGACCTCGGCGTCAGCTTCTACCGCACGACGGAACTCCCCTTCCGGCTGCCGATGCCGACCGGCGATAACGGAAAGCTGTTCTGCGGCTGGTACTCGAACGCCGATTGCTCCGGCGCGGCGCTGCGTACGATAGCCGAACCATTGGGCGATATCAAGCTTTACGGACAGCTGGTCGATGCAACGATCACGATCGAAAACGTCGTCTTCGCGACCGAACTCTTCATCGATGAAAAGTCCGGCGAAAAGCGCAACCCGCAAGCGGTCGCGGCGAACGGCTTGCGCTATTGGGAAAACGTCGCCCTGGGCATCGGCGAAAACGTCAAGCCAGAGATTGTCACTTTTAAAACGAATGGCGGCAAATTGGTGCTCGGCGACAAACTCGCCGTCAATCCGCCGGACGGCATCAGGGTCGAACGCAGGCTGGAATCGAGCAGCGATCTGTCCGCCTGGGTGCCGACAGAAAACTCGAACGACGCCAACGGCAACTACGAAATCCTCATGAACGGCGACGGCGGCGCACGGTTCTTCCGCATCCGCTATATAATCGGCAACTGACCGCCCGTGGCATGTAAATGCCGGACGGACGGAATGCTCAACGCTGTCGAGTCCTTTGAGTTCAGTCTTCGGGCTGACGCGCAGGATGCCGGCTTTCTTGAGAGCGTAGAAGATGGCCAGTCCGGGGGGGGTGAGGGTCTTGATTGTGGTATAATCTCCGGCATGAGAAAATCTTTCTTCTTCTCCTTCACAAATCTTACGGTAACAACCGCCCCTCGCTCGACCGGTCGCCATACTTGCAATCCCCGCTTGAATATGATACTCTACTGCCATCAGTCAAAATAGGCGAATGGTAATTGACTAAATAGAAAGATGGTGCGACTGGATCGAGAAGGCCTACCTGTTCTTCTTCGTCCCGATCTTCAGCAGCTCCGAGAAGTCCAGGATCCTGAATCCGAAGAAGGTCTATTGCGTGGACACGGGACTCGAGCATGCGGTCTCCTCCCGGAGCATTCCCAACGATGGGGCCCGCTTTGAGAACATGGTCTACCTCGCGCTTCGCCGCCAGACGAGGGACATCAGCTACTTTGACGACAACGGTGAGTGCGATTTTATCATCCGTGACCGCCACACGGTCACAGCAGCCGTCCAGGCTTGCGTCAAACTGACCGACGAAGACAGGGATCGCGAGATCGAAGGTCTTCGCAAGGCGATGGAGACATTCTCCCTTCACTCCGGGACGATCATCACGGAAGACCAGCGAGACCGCCTGACTTTCGGCTCCCGCCATATCGACATCATCCCGTTCTGGGACTGGAATCCCTAATTCCACCGTGTCACCTCTTACCTTCACCCAGCGGGTGCGACGCACCCGCTCCCTCCTTTGTTCACCCTCACAACCGCCGAACCCACAAGTGCCCCAAACCGCCGCAGCCGACCCCACCACTACAACCCCACCACTGGGGTCTGTCCCCGTTAGCCCCCTGTTCGCGATAATGTAAAAGACTCTCCGCAAAACCCGCGGAGAGCCTTCCTTCCGAGAGCTCCTGCGAGGAACTCACATGTCCTTCGTGAGTTCCCAGGTCTTCACGAGCATGCGCGGGATGTGGAACGGGCCCTTGAAGATGTTGCCTTTCGCGGGCTGGGCGACCGTGCCGTCGCGATGGAGGTAGCCGTACCATTCGGGATAGTCCTTGTCCTTGAGGTGCTTCCACATCCAGTCGTTCGCGAGCTTGTGCATCTTCGCGTACTTCTTGTCGCCCGTGACCTTGTAGGCGTAGGCGGTCGCGATGACCGTCTCGCACTGCGGCCACCAGAACTTCATGTCCTGCTCGTAGCACTGCGGCGACAGGTTGCGGCAGTCCTTGAACGAGATGATGCCGCCGTACTTCTTGTCCCAGCCCCAGTCCCACGACCAGTCGAGGATCTTCAGCGCGATCTCCTTGAGGGCCTCGTCCTTGCGGGCGAGTGCGACGTCGAGAAGGAACCACGAGGTCTCGATGCAGTGACCCGGGTTGATTACACGGCCCGCGAGCGTGTCAATGAACTCGCCGTTCGGACCGACCATCTCGAGGAGCGCCTTGAACTCGGGATGGATGAAGTACTTGACCAGCATCTCGATGGACTCGGTGATCTGCTGGTCGAGGACCGGATCATCGGAAATCTGCTTGAGGACATTCGCGACGTTGATGAGGATCATCGTGAGCGAGTGGCCCTGCGCCTCGAGGGTCGGCTCGTACTTTGCGGGCATGTACTTCTTCGGGTTCGCGACGAACTTGCGGATGCGCTTGAAAAGCTCGAGCGCCTTCTTGCCCCAGGCCTTGTCGCCCGAAGCGAGCGAGTACTCGGCGTACGCGATCGCGGCGAAGCATTCGGAGAAGACATAGCGGCGCTTGCGGAGCCCGACGCCCTCGGCCGTCACCTCGAAGTACGCGCGGCCGTCCTTCTTGTCGAAGCAGTGGTTCTCGAGGAACTCGCAACAGCTCTTGGACGCGGCGAGCCACTTCTTGTCCTTCTTCACGAGGTTGTACGCGTAGGCCGTCATCCAGCCGAAGCGGCCCTGGAACCAGACGGACTTCGTCGTGTCCATCAGCGTGCCGTCACGGTCGACGCACGTGTACACGCCGCCGTTCTTCTTGTCGAAGCCGTGCTTCATCCAGAACGGCATGATGTTGTTCAAAAGCTCGTCCTTGTAGGCGACGCTGCAGTCTTGCCAATAAGTCGTCTTCATGTTGAGTTCTCCCTAGTGCGTGTATTATAGCACAAACCCCAAACAGACAGGAGAGAGAAGAACTACTGCATTTGGCCGGATGGCTGTCTTTGGAATTGTCGTTCGTTTTGCGACCGACTTCGCCGCGCCAAGGACGTATAATTCAGGTGTTTCATCAACAGCCAACTGGGAAACGCCCATGACAACGACCCTGACCGAATTCAACATCTGGGAGGCCGCGCTGACTCTTGCCGGAGGATTCCTTCTCTTGGGATGGAGCTCTGAGCGTTTTGTTGACGAGTCCGTCGGACTCGCCCGGCGCCTTTCGATGTCACCCTTTCTGATTGGTATCGTCATCGTCGGCTTCGGCACATCTCTGCCCGAACTGACGGTCTCGGTCTTTTCCGCGCTCGACGCCCACGCTGACCTTTCGCTCGGCAACGCCTATGGATCGTGCAGCTACAACATCGCCGTCATTCTCGGCCTTCTCGCCCTCATCCATCCACTCCGCATCAAACCGCGTATCCGTCACGGCATCCTGCCGGTTCTCCTCGCGGTAACGCTGATTTCCGCCGCAATCCTCGCCTTCTGCCACGGCGTGACCCGTCTCGGCGGAATCCTGTTGCTCGTCCTCTTTGCAATCTATGTCTTCGCCCTTCTGCGTCGTGACGCACGCAATGCCATTCCCGCAACAACGCCTGAAAGATCCTCTGACGGACGTCTCCTGCCGCTGGCCGTCTCACTTGCCGTGCTACTTGGCTCGTCCGCTCTTGTCGTCTGGAGCGCGGAAACGATTGCGCGACAGCTCGGTGTGCCCGAACTTGTGATTGGCCTCACGGTCGTTGCCGCCGGCACGTCACTCCCCGAGCTCACGACCTCGATCGTCGCCCTTCGCCGTCGGCAGACCGATCTCATCCTGGGCAACATCCTCGGCTCCAACCTCTTCAATATGCTCGCCGTCGTCGGCATCAGCGCGGCGCTGCATCCGCTTGACCACGCTGCGCCAGAAATCCTGTCGCGAGATCTGCCGTTTCTCTTTGCCATAACCACACTTCTCTTCACGCGGCGGCTCACACGCTGGCGTGGCGCCGTTCTGCTGCTGGGCTTCCTGGCCTACGCCCTTCTGACCTGGCTCTAATCCTCAATCAAGGAGCACATCATGATTCTACGACTCTGCGTTATCGTCGCCCTCGACATCCTTCTCGTCCTCGGCATGTGCCTGCTCGGCCGCCTAGTCGACGGGAAATGAACGATTATGAATTGTTCTTGACCTTGTCCTTAATTTGCGGCTTCAAGAAGTTTCTCGGCTGGGACTATGAAGACAGATTCTAGCACTAATTAGATTATTGAAACCGGGCGACCCACAAATCTCAGCGTGAATCAGAAGCCCATGACGCTTTTCGTCTGTTCCTTGCGGATCTCCTGCTCGTCAGACCAGACGAGCTCGCCCGACTTGAGATCCTTCAGATTCAACGTGAACTTGTAGTAGCGGTCCGTCACGCCGTCGACCTGCTGACGCATTTCCGTGAGCGCCCCGTAAAGGTACATCTGCGCGGCGGACTGCTGACCGGCGCGGACCGCCTTGTTCTGGTCCGTCAAACCGTTGAGCGCCTGATCGTTCATAAACTGCAGGTCTTCCGCCGCATTCGTGCGATCCATGAAGCGGAACTTACGCGAACGGAGAAGCTTCGTGCGGATCGAATCGGTAATCGATGCCATATCGACGTGCATCGTCGAACGATTCTGGATCCCCGAGACATCGAGAACCGGCTTCTTCCCACCGATCTCCGCGATGAAGTCCTGGTCCGCGAGCATCGAATCGACCATCTTCTCGACAGTCCGACGCACATCCTGCGGCTCCAGCGCGGCGGACATCGCCTTGCGATCCAACTGCGTCTCGCGCGCCTGCGTCGTCGCGCAACCCGACAGAACCGAAGCGGCCACTGCCGCCACACCAATCATCAAAACCTTGTTCATTTTAGCTTCCTTTACTAGTCACAAACCACTCATTGCCGACTGCGAATCACTGCGCCGTATCCGTCTCGCGGACCTGAAGCTTCACCGACACCGCGCGGGAGTTCGGTGCGACACCCGTAATGGTCGTCGTATCCATACCATCCAGCACGATTGCGCGGAAGGACTTCGCATCCGCATCAATCTCCGCGCCGTCTTCGTCCAGCCAGACCATACGGGCCTGAAGCTCCTGCCGCTTGTGCGTATCTGAGGCAACCGTCACCGTCGCCCGCTTGATGCCCTCACTCGCATCACTATACGTCGCACGCACGACCTTCAACCGATTCGAGAGGCGCGTCGAGCATTCGAGGACGGACGCCTCTCCCGTGCGCGTATCCAAGGTCACCCGCGTTCCCGCGGTTTCGACACACCCGGCGGCTCCAACCAGGAGCGCCGCCAGAAGACTAATCTTGTTCATTGTTTGTACTCCATTCCGTTGACATACAAAATCTTCGTCTCGCCGGGTTTCAGATCCAGCTTCACGACTTGAATCTTTTCGCCAAAACTGACATTGAACTCATGCGTGCCCGGTGCCACGGTTGCGCTCCAGACCTGCTCGCCGAGCGGCAACGTCCGCCAGCAACGCGTATCCGCCCGCCGAAAGGCCATGGCCGCAGCATTCGCCGCCAGCACCGCAAGTTTCGCGTAATCGTTCCCGGCATGATTGACGGCCGCCTGTGCCGCCGCTGCGGTCGCCGCCCGCGTCAGGTTGCGCGCGACGATGCCCGGCAGATGATCCTTGAGGTCACGGCAGGCCAAGGACTGAATGTTCATGGCCGGCGACGCCGCCGAAGCCGGGAGGCCCGTTTCGCCGATCATCACCGTCCGCGGCGTGTACGACGCATCGCGGTAAAACGGAATGTCGATAGACATCGCCGTATAAAGCGGCACGGGCACCTTGAGCGAGTGGCGTCCCGCGACAAAACCCTCGCCGCAGATAAACACAACGCGGCCTTCCGTTTCTGCAATCGGCTTATTCGCCTCAAGCCGCGCGACATCCGCCGCGAAGACGGGGTTATCCCCGCGAATCGCCGCCGCCTTGCGATAGCTCTGCAAGGCGAAATCGCGTTCACCATTCGCCTCGAAGAGGACGCCCGTGAGCCACCACAGAACGGGATTCTCCCAAGAATTGCGCGTTTCCGCCATTAGGTCGGTCACGGACTTCATCGAATCGTCGCAGATGCCCTTCGCCGTTGCGGATGCCGAAGCTTCGGCCTTAGTCACGTCAGCTCCGTAGGTTTCCGCGAGATTGTCCTGCACGTAAACCGCAAGACGCGCGTCAACCAGCGCGTCCTCACGTTTCCCGAGAGCTTCCTGCGTGAGGATCGCGTACTCCAGTGCCAGATTGAGTTCGTACGGTGACAGCACATACTCGCGCGTACGGTCGTCAGTCACCGTACCGGCCAGAACCTCGTTGCCGACATCCGAGAGTTTAATCTTCGGCTGTGCCTCCTTACGATCAATCGCTTGGTCTATCGCCCGGCGATACCAAGTCTCCGCCTGCGAAAGACGGCCCAAAAGCATATTGACGCGCGCGGCCTCGACCTCGCCCAGGCGCTTCGTGTAATGGCTTTCCCGAGCAAGTTCCTCGCTCCATTGGAGAGCCATCTCGGTTTGCCCAATCCGTAGCGCCGCAACGGCCTTCTCGGAATCCTCATCCATCGTCACGCAGCCCGCTGCGGCGGCGACTAGAAGAGGGACTCCGAGCCTGTAAAGGATATTGCGCATCGGCTTACTTCAGGATGACGTTCTGGGTCGGGACGCCGGTCGAGACATCCTGCCAGTTCGACGTGTCGAGATTGTAGTTCACCTTAATGCCGCGCGTCATCGCCGCCTCAGCATAACGCTTCGCCAGATCCGCCCGGAGTGCCTCGGTCGAGCCCCACTTCGCGAGGCCTTCCTCCGACATCTCGAGTGCGACCTTGAGCACCATACCGTCCGTCACGTTGATCGTCGCCGCATACGGCTTCATCCACTCGCGCGAAACCTTGAGCTGATGCAGCCCTGGCGCGACCTTGAAATCGCCTGGCGCGGACCCGATGACCGCGCCGTCGATCTCGACAGACGCACCGCCGCAGACGCGACGAAGTTCGACAAGCTGCTCGCCCGTCGCGCCCTTCGTCTGGCTTTCGAGCTCGGCGATCGTCTCATCAATCGTCGTCGCGAAATGAACAGTCGCCAGCGCCGCCGTCGGCAGATTCGGCTTGCGCCACTTCGCCGAACTGTTCGCGACCGCCGTGCCGGCCTCCTCACTCCACTGGTCGATGAGGATGTTGTAGTAGCTGATCGGCTCGTCCGTCGCATCCAAGACGGGATACTGCCGCGTCCACGGCGGCATCGCGAACACGCTTGCGCCCGTCGCGTCCATCACCTTGAGCGTCATGCGCAGGGTGAAGACCTTGGCGAGACGGCCGTTCATGTTACGATTCATCGCCGTTGCGCCGACAACTGTCGCCGCCGCGATGTAGTCACAGCCCAGCATCTTCGCGACATTCGGCGCGGAACCGCCCGTGAAGATGCCGGAGACGAGCCCCGCCTTTTCCTCGGCCGTCGTAATCTTCCACCGACGGAACGTGTCGACCGAGAAAGCCGAATCAACGACCTCCAGCTCGCCCGTCCCCGCGATCGCTGCCGCGAGACGGTCGCGAATGCCGTCCATCTCATCGTCCATCCCGGCGACCTTCGTCCGATTCTGAACAAACACCGCCACCTTCTTCGGCGAGAACTCCTGAGCCACAGCCCCGAACGCCATCGCTGCAATCACCGCCGCCATCAGCATCTTCATCGTCATAACACTCCTTTTCATGTTCAGAAGTAGCAATTGATGACCGGGAGAAACGGGATGTCGTTATCCTGGATCACATTGATGAGGCCGATCTGCACGCCATACATCTGACGCGTCACGTTGATGCCGCCGATCTGAAGGCCCTTGACGATGTCGGCCGTATTGAAGAAGCCGGCCTGCACACCCACGACGTTTTCCGCCCAGCTGAAGCCACCGGCCTGAAGGCCGTAGACATCCCAGTTGCCTGGCGGCAATGCGACAGGCGAGATCAGCGTCAGCGAAAGCGGCGTCCACTCACGCATCACCGTCGTCGGTGGATTGCGCACGACCGTGAGATTAGCTTCCTTAGCAAACGAGCAAAGGCTCAGCGCCAGCACAACACACATCATCAGTCTCTTCATTTATGCAGTCCTTTCATTCAGTTGACAAAGTTTCTCCACCGCCAAGCGAAGATCAAGATCATGGGCACCAGGATAACGCGAGGTTAAATTCGCGACCGAAAGACGTTCGACCAGCTGCGCACTCGGAATGTTCAGATACCATTGGGCATAGGCATAGAAGCGCCCAATCCAATTCGGCATAAAGCCCTGCAAGGGCTCACCAGGCTCGGGTTCGTATCCCGAGTCGAGAAAGCGTCGCTTGAGCTGCTCATCGTTCAACGTCAAGAAGAACGCATGGCCTTCGTCCAGTTGACGCCGAAGATCACTGCGCATGTAGGCCTCGATCAGTTTCTCGGAATCGATGCGCGGCTCGACATCTTGCAACTTCTCGAAGAACTTTCCCTGCGTCTCGACCACCTGCGTGAGATAAAGCTCGTCGTAGGGATGATTCATTGCAATATCTCCCCTAAGAGCGACGAAAACGTCCTGATGATCGGATTGAGCGCCTGATCATAGGCGATCCGATTCATTTTCTCGCGGGCCGCACGGTCCCTCTCGTCATACTTGCCGCGATACTCGGCGGCCTGGACGCGCTCTTTCGCGGATTCGTCCTCCTTCAGCCGCGCAAACGACGCCTCGGACTGGAAGAAGTACTGGATGCCAAGATCTCCCAGACGAAGCATCGCATCCAAAGCCGTCACGTCAAGTTGATTACGTACGAAGAGCTGGGCGATGAAAAAGTACGAGGCGTCCGCCCGCCAGCCGCGAACGACGTCATAACCCGAGATGTCAACGCCATAGCGCGCGATGAACTTGGTGACGTCTCGCACATACACGGGCGAATCGTCGGCCTTGCGATGTTTCATCAACTCCGCGATCCACGCCAGCACGCCGACCTCGGTAAAATCAAAGATCTTCAGCCCCTCGAGATCGACATCGTACGCATGTAGCCATCCGTCAGCGGAATTCTGCATACCGACGGCCCACTCGCGCGCCAGTTCTGGAATTGCTGTCGTATAAAAACCACGGCCATAGTCATGCTCATCGTTGCCGAGACCAAATCTTGGAACGAAATCTTCTTCAGGGCTGCCGTGGTAAAGTCTCATCGTATGATTTGTTATCTCCTCGAACGATAGTATACCAAAAAATGTACGCACATCTGCGCTTGCATCGGCGAGAGCGTCACGTTTACTTGACGCCGATTTTCTTGATGCGGGCGAGAATGTCCTTCTTACCCTCGGGCGAAATCGTCTTGTTCGGGACGCGCACGTCGCCGAGGTCGACACCCCACATCTTGCACATCACCTTGCCGCCGGCGACGCCGCCGTACTGCACGAGGATGTCCACGATGTCGCAGACGCGCTTCATGTTCTTCTCGACCGTCTTGAGGTCGCCCTTCTTCACGGCGTCCCAGATCTTGTAGTAGATGCCGGCCGAGTAGTTGTAGGTCGAGCCGATCGCCGACTTCGCGCCAAGCGCGACCGCGCCCGCGAACCACTCGTCGATGCCCCACGTGATGTCGTACTTGCCGCCGCACGCGCGCAGGCAGCGCTGGAACATGTAGAGATCCGGATAGTTGAACTTGATGCCCGCGAGGTTCTTGATCATGCCGTCGGCCTTCTCGAGGAAGGTCTGCATGTCGAAGTTCACGCCCGACATACCCGTGTGGTAGTAGTAGAACGGGAGCTTCTCGGAGGTCTTGAGCGCTTCCTTGAGGTAGGCGATGAGCATGTCGACCGAACCCGGCTTAAAGAAGTTCGGCGGCACGATCGAGGTCGCGTCCATCCCGCACTTGACGGCATACGCGCCGAGCTCCTGCACGTCCGGAAGCGCGAGTGCGCCGATGTGCGCGATGAGGAAGAGCTTGCCCTTCGCGGCCTTGACCCACGCGTCGAACACCGCCTCGCGCTCGGCGATCGAGCAGCAGATGCCTTCGCCCGTCGTGCCGGAGATGTAGGCGCCCGTGACCTTCTGCTTGATGAGCATCTCGGCCTGCTTCGGGATGATGTCGAGATTGACGGAACCGTCCGCATTGAAACCGGTGTGAGCCGCGGCGATGAGTCCCTGAAGCTTCTTGATCTTCATTATGCTTTCCTTAATTAGGGATTGAATTGAAAGCGACTAGACCTGCATATATTATCACTTTACTTCGCTGGCGGCAAGGGCGGCAAGATGACAAAGGCGGGGAGGCCGCGAATCTCTCCGAAGCCGGGGAGCTGCTTCAGCGCCTTCATATCCTCGGCCTGGAGCTTGATGACCGTGAAGTTCTTCAGCTCCTCGGCGACCGTCGGCTCCGCCATCACGCGCTCCATCGCCGCGCAGTTCTTGCACCACGTCGCCCAGCAGTCGATGAGAATCGGCTTTGCCGATTCTCCAGGTTGAGGTTGGAGGTTGAGAGAGGAGAGGAGGGCGGGGAGGGTTTCGGGGGTGGCGCGAAGGACCGTACCGCGGCGCGTCTCGCCCGCGGCGGGTAACAGCGGCTCGTCAGCGTCGCGGGCGGGGACGCACCGCGGTACGGAGCTGAACCCCTGCCAGGCCAACCACCCGTACCAGGCGGCGAATCCGAGGACGAGGAACGCAAAAGCGCGATTCACTCCCTTCATCCATGCGCCCGGCTTCGGGAGAACCTGAAAGCCCGCGCCGAGGAACGGCCAGGGAAGCGCCATGCCCAGGCCCAGCACGAACGGAAGTCCGAGCGCGAGGGTCTGTCCCTCGGCATAGAGCTTCGCCGTCAGGAGCAGCACCGAGATGAGAATCGGCGCGACGCACGCGCCCGCAAGGACCGCGCTCACGACACCCATGAAGAACGCGAAGAGTCCCGGCAGCATCGTCTGCTTCTTCTGGGCGAGTCCCGCGCGCTTCTTCGAAAGGTCGATGCAAAAGACATCCGCGAGCGCGAGCGCCAGGATGACGAAGAGAATCGCAATGCCGAGATTGAACCACGGATTCGCCTGGATCGTCCCGAACGCCATCCCGCCCACGGCCGCAAGAACGCCGAGAACGCCATACGCGAGCGCAATGCCGAGTCCGTACCACGCGCCGCGCGCCGCAGACTTGCCGATGATCATCAGGTTGATCGGTATCATCGGCAGCACGCACGGTGTGAGGTTCATCGCAAGGCCGCCGAGCAGGATGAGGAGAAGCGTGGCGAGGAGGTGGAGAAATGAGGTGGAGGTGGAGTCGAGGTTGAGGTTGGAGGTTGAGGTTGACAGAGGATCGTCGGATTTTTCGTTGCGAAGAAACGCGATGAAGGCATCGGCTTTCATATAGCCCTGGGCTAGCCGCCCCGTACCGCCGCCCGCCTCGGGCGCGGCGTCTCCAAGCCGGCTGTCCAGCGCCGCGCCCGAGGCGGGCGGCGGTACGGCGTCCTCGTCTTCCTCGACGGGCATGCACATGCCGTCTTTGCATTCGTACTTGACCCCGTCGATGATCTGGATCTCGCCAAACAAAACCGAGGCCATCATGCCCAACGCCGCCGCAACCAGGAGTTTCTTCATAAAACGTTTACCTCCATCATTCAACCTTCATCATTCATACTTCAACGTTCGCGCACCCTGCGCGCGCTACACGCCGCCCTTGCGGCGATGACGCGACGCGTAGGCGTCGAGGGCCTTGTCGAGTTCGGCTTCGGAGAAGTCGGGCCAGAGAACGTCCGTGAAATAGTATTCCGCGTACGCCGTTTCCCAGAGGAGGAAGTTCGACGTGCGCAGCTCGCCGCTCGTGCGGATGACGAGATCGGGATCGGGTACGTCCGGCGCATAGAGATATTTCGCGAACGTCTCTTCCGTCACCGGTTCACCGGCCTTGACCGCGGCGTTCACCGCGTCGATGATCTCGGCGCGTCCGCCGTAGGAAATCGCGACGATGAACTGACGCTCGAAATGCGCGGTCTTCGCCTCAAGCTGCTCGATCGTCTTGAGAAGCTTCGCCGAGAGGTCGCCACGGCGGCCGATCATGCGGAAGCGGACCTCGTTCTTCATGAAGTCCTTCTCCTTCGACTTCAGCATCCGGGCAAAAAGCGACATGAGTCCGTCGACCTCTTCCTTCGGACGTTTCCAGTTCTCGGTCGAGAACGCATAGACGGTCAGATACTTGATGCCGCGGTCGCCGCACCACTCAAGCACATTGCCGAGCGTCTTCGCCCCGGCGATGTGTCCCTCGCCGCGCTTCTTGCCGCGGTGCGTTGCCCAGCGTCCGTTGCCGTCCATGATCATCGCCACATGCTCCGGCACATGGCGGAGAAACTTCACCGCTTCCATAAAGAACCTTTCCGGCGTCGACGCGCCGCTGGTGACGCCGAGCTTCTCGACGCCCGTGAAATCAAGTTTCTTCACCTCGTCCATTGACCCCGCGAGAAACGCTTTCGCGCCGCACTGCCGCGCGACTTCGGCGAGCCGCTTCGAGTTCGACGACGTCGTCGAGCCGAGAACAAGAACAGCCCGTTCGCCTCTCGCTCCACCTCCACCTTCAACCTCCACCTCGCGGTGTGCGCAGAACGCGCGCACCGCATCTTGTCGCTCCTTCGTTGCGCGGCAGACTTCGGCGGTGGTCTCGAGGCCCGGGTGCGTCGCGCGAAGTTCCGCGACGCGACGCGTGACGTCGTCGGCGTTCATCGTCGTCTGCGAGACGACGGCCAGCTTCGTACCGCGGTGCGTCTCGCCCGCGGCGTCTCCAAGCCCCGTACCGCGGTGCATCTCGCCCGCGGCGTCTCCAAGCCCCGTACCGCGGTGCGTCTCGCCCGCGGCGTCTCCAAGCCCCGTACCGCGGTGCGTCTCGCCCGCGGCGTCTCCAAGCCGCACAAGCGTATCGGCTGTTACCTCGCCGCGGCCGAGGACGGCTCGCGGTACGGTCTTGCTCGACGGTACGGTCTTGCTCGACGGTACGGTGTTCCAGACCACCACGCCGCCGACGGACTCCACTTCGCCGGCGATGCCCTGAGCTTCGGCGTGATTCGGATCGCCGAGAATGACGACAGGAAGCCCGCGCTCCGCGAACGCCTTCGCGGCCTTGTGGACTTTCGCAACGAAGGGACACGTCGTATCAACGACCTTCAGCCGGCGCGCCTTCGCGATCTCGCGGATGCGCGGCGAAACACCATGCGCCGAGAAGACAACCGTCTCGCCCTCGGGAACGTCCTCAATGCGCTCGACGAACGTGAAGCCGAGCGCCTTCAGCTCGTTGATCACGATCTCGTTGTGGACGAGCGCGTGAAGGCAATAGACGCCGCGCAGCTTCAACGCCTTCGCGATCGCGGCGTTGACACCGGCACACATGCCGTGGGGCTCGAGGGGGATAATCCGCATCTGCGAGGTGGAGGTTGAAGGTGGAGGTGGACGGTGGTGGTCAGATTTTCTTCTGATCGGATTCGAAGGCGCGGAAGCGGGCGGCGTAGGCGGCCGTCGCCTTTTCGAGGGCGGCTTCGGAATCGACGCCCTGGGCGGCGATGGACTTTACGACGCGCAGGAGGAATTCGCCGGGATCGCCTTCGATCGCGACGGGCTTGAGGTCTTCCTCGTAACCGACGCGCTTGGCCTTCTCCATCGTGCGACGCGCCTTGAGAAGCGCGGGCAGCGTCGCGGGCACGCCGTCGAGCGCGGAGTGGCGCGCCTCCTTGCGGTGTTCCATCTGCTTGATGCGCTCCCAGTTCTTCATCACCGTCGCCTCGTCCTTGGCGACGACGTCCCCAAACACGTGCGGATGACGGTGGACAAGCTTATCGGCGACACCGTTCGTGACGTCCTCGAATGTGAACTTGTTTTCCTGTTCGGCCATCACGCTCTGGAACATGACCTGGAGAAGCACGTCGCCGAGTTCCTCGATATGATTCGCCGAGTCCTCGGGCTTGTCCATCGCCGCGAGGAGTTCGTACGTCTCTTCCAAGACGCACGGCTTGAGCGTCTCGAGCGTCTGGACGCGATCCCACGGGCAGCCCGTCTGCGGGTCCCTCAGCCGACGAACGATTTCATGAAGTCGATCAATGCCATTCATGGGACATATTATATCAAAACGAAACGACCCGCACCTTACGGCGCGGGTCGTCGTGTCGGCTTCCCAACCTTACTTCACCGTGCGTTTCTTGCGCGGAGCCGGCTGACCGATGTCGGCGAGCATCTTGCGGAAGGACCCCTTGCGCACGTTGAAGGGCTTGCCGCCCTTGATGCGCGGGAACTCGCACGCGCGAATCTCGGCCGCCGCGTTCTCGTCCGGACCGACGACGCCCGAGATGCCGTTCAGCGCACATTCGACCGCCTTGCGGGCGCACTTCTCAATGAGCTTGAGGTCCTTCTTGTTCGGCGCCGCCGCACGGGCGAAGTAGCCGGACTTGAAGACCTGGACCTTCTCGGCCTTGAGGAGCTCGCCGAAGCGCTTGCCGACGTACTGGCCGACGTTGACCTTGTCAAGCCGCGGATGGCCGAATGCGTCGACCGGGACTTCCTCGCCGCGCTTGCGCATCTCGGCGATGATGTCCTTCACGCCCGCACCCTCGGAGACGAAGATGTTGACGCTGTCCCACTTGTCCATGATCTTGTTGAGACGCTCCGCCTCGGCCTTGAAGTCGATCTTCGACTCTGGCACGTAGACGGCGTGGACGTCCTGACGGCCCTGCGTCTGCAGGAAGTCGTCGAGGAAGAGGCCGCGCGTCGCCATCGCGCCGAGCATCTTGCGGTAGTACTGCGCCGTCTTGTAGGTGAGCCAGCCGCAGTTGCGGCCCATGACTTCGTGCACCGTGAGCGCACGCGGATTCGCCGAGTTCTCCTTGACGACGTTCAGGAAGAACTTCGCACCCTCCTCGGCCGCGGTCCACGCGCCGAGCGACTGCTTGATCGGATAGACGTCGTTGTCGATCGTCTTCGGAAGGCCGACGACGATGAGCGGATAGTTGTTCGTCGCGAGGTAGGCCGCGAGGTCGGCCGCCGTCGTGTTCGTGTCGTCGCCGCCGATCGTGTGGAGGACGTCCACGCCGTCCTTGACGAGCTGATCGGCCGCAACCTTGAGCGGATCCTCGCCTTCCTTGACAAGACCGCGCTTGACACAGTCCTTGACATTCGTGAGCTTCACGCGGCTATTGCCGATCGGGGAGCCGCCGTGCTTCGTGAGGACGAGCGCGTTCTTGCGGACCTCAGCCGTCACGGGGATCGAGTCGCCCTTGAGGAGGCCCATGTAGCCGTTCACGTAGCCGATCATCTCGACCTGCGGAGCCTTCTTGTTGTACTCGTCGATGAGGAATCCGATCGAGGAGGAGAGGCACGGAGCCAGACCGCCCGCCGTCAGAAATGCAACCTTCTTAACTTCCTTAGCCATTTTTAGTGTCTTTCTTGATGTGAAATTCAAACCTGTTTGAGCACATTCGCCATCTCGATCGCCGACTGCATCACCGCAAAGCCCTTGTTGCCCTGCTTGGTGCCGCAGCGCTCGACGGCCTGCTCGAGGTTCTCGGCCGAGACGACGCCGTTGAGGACGGGCACGCCCGTCTCGACGGAGATCTCGCTGAACGCCTTCGCGGTCGCCTGATTGATGAGATCGGCGTGAACCGTCGCACCCTGCACGACCGCACCCAGCGCGATAATCGCATCGATCTTCGTCGCCGCGAGCTTTTTCGCCACAACAGGAATCTCGTACGCCCCGGGAACACGCACCAGCGTCAGGTTCTCGGTCTTGCCGCCCATGCGGACGAACGCGTCCTCCGCACCCTTCACCAGCTGCTCGGTCAAAAAGCTGTTGAAGCGGCTCACGATGAGAGCCATCTTCATGCCCTTTGCACTCAACTCGCCAACGATCTCTTTCATGTTCAATCTTTCGTTTTTCAGACAAACGGGTGAAAGTCTATCAAAAAATGCCGTTTACTGTCAATCTGTCCGGACTCGGTCAGAGCGCCGCAAGCTTCTTCGCGACGAGCCCGCCGACGATCTTCGGATCGGCCTTGCCCTTCGAGAGCTTCATGACCTGACCGACGAAGAACCCGGCGGCCGCCTTCTTGCCGGCCTTGAAGTCCGCGACCGGACCCGGATTCGCCGCGATCGCCTGATCGACGAACGCCTCCAGCGCCCCCGTGTCGGAAACGGCGCCAAGGCCGCGTTCCTTCACGATCGCCTCCGGATCGCCACCCTTTTCGAAGATTTCGGGCAGGAGTTCCTTCAGCGTCGGCCCGTTGATCGTGCCCTTCGCCGCGAGCGAGACGAGCGAGGCGAGCGCCGCTGGGGTCATCGCGCAGTCGCCGATCGCCTTGCCTGACGCGTTCATCAGCGCCATCACGTCCGACATGAAGAGATTGCAAAGCTGCTTGCAGAGCTTCTTGTCAAACTGACGCGACAGGAGTGTCGCGTCCCCATTGGGGGCGTCAGCAGTCGGGGACGCGACACTCCTGTCGCGTCGTTCAAAAACCTTCGCCGCCGCTTCAAAGTAGTCGGCGTTGGCCTTGTGTTGCGAGAGGACTTCCGCGTCATACTCGGCGATGCCGTAGTCTTCGATCATGCGGGCGCGGCGGAGCTCCGGCTTCTCGGGGAGGAGCTTGCGCCATTCGGCGATCTGCTCTTCGCTGAGTTCGACCGGCACGAGGTCCGGCTCCGGGAAATAGCGGTAGTCGTGCGCGTTCTCCTTCGAGCGCATCGGCGCGGTCTCCATCGCGTCCGGATCCCAGCGGCGCGTTTCCTGCACGAGCGGAATCGAGTGCGCCATGCATTCGCGCTGACGCTTCGCCTCGTAGACGAGCGCGGCGTGGATGCCGGAGAAGGAGTTCATGTTCTTGATCTCGACCTTCGTGCCGAGCTTCGAGAAGTCGATCGAGCCGTCGGGCTTCGTCGGCAGTCTCTCGCCCGTCTTGGGACGGATCGAGATGTTGACGTCGCTGCGCATGTTGCCCTCTTCGAGGTTGCAGTCGGAGACCCCCGCGTAGACGAGCATTTCCTTCAGCGCCGTCAGGTACGCAATCGCGTCGTCGGCCGACTCCATGTCGGGTTCGGAGACGATTTCCATCAGCGGCGTGCCGCCGCGGTTGAAGTCCACGCCCGAGGTCGTCGCGTAGTGGTTGATCTTCGCCGCATCCTCCTCGAGATGGATGTGGTTGATGCGGATGAACTTCTTCGTGCCGTCAGCCCGCGTGATCTCGACGCCGCCGCCGAGGCAGAGGGGCTGGCCATTCTCGGAGATCTGGTAGTCCTTCGCCATGTCGGGATAAAAGTAGTTCTTCCGGTCGAAGACGGCGTGCTTATTGATCTCGCAGCCGAGCATCATGCCCGAGATGACGGTGAACTTCACCGCCTCCTTGTTCATGACCGGAAGCGCACCCGGATAGCCGAGGCACACGGGGCAGACATTCGTATTCGGTTCGCAGCCCGTCTTCAACAGGCAGCTGCAGAACATCTTTGTCTTTGTCTTCAGCTGGACATGCGTCTCCAGCCCGATGGTGTTTTCGAATTCCATAAGTGGATATTATAACAAAAATTTTGACGATTTGGATTGAGCTTGATGCGGCTCACGCGGAAGTATGGTATAATCTCTACCCATGAAAGAGGAAACGAGACCCTACACGCTGCCACTGCCGACCATCCGTCGCTATCCCATCTACCTGCGGGCGATCAAGACCAAGATCGCCGGCGGCGAACTGACGGTCTCGAGCGCGGTCTTGGCGGAAGAACTCGGGCTCGATCCCGTCCTCACCCGCAAGGATCTCGCCATGGCGGGGATTCCCGGCAAGCCGCGCTGCGGCTATCCGGCCCGCGAGCTCTGCGAAGCGATGAACCGCGCCCTGGGCTGGGACAGCGCCACCGATGCCGCGCTCGTCGGCGTCGGCATGCTGGGACGCGCCCTCCTGGGCTATTCGGGCTTCGAAGAGCAGAATCTCAACATCGCGGCGGCCTTTGATGCGAATCCCGAGACGTACGGACGCACCTTTCACGGCGTCAAGGTTCGTCCGATGGACGAGCTCACCGGCCTCACCAAGCGGCTGAAGCTTTCCCTCGCGATCCTGACCGTGCCGGCCACCGGTGCCCAGAAGTGCGCCGACGAACTTGTCGCCGCCGGCATCAAGGGCATTCTCAACTTCGCGCCGATCCAACTCACCGTACCCGAGGGCGTAACGGTTCAGAACGTTGACATCGCGCAGTCCCTCGCCGTCCTCTCGCACACGATCGCGCGAGGGTGATCAAAGCAAAAAACTCATCCCGCCACTTGGCGAAACGAGTTCTTGAAATTGGTCGGAGCGGAGGGATTTGAACCCTCGGCCTTTTGCTCCCGAAGCAAACGCGCTACCAGGCTGCGCTACGCTCCGACAAAGGGAGATTACCCTTATGGGCGAAAACGTGCGATATTATACGCTTTTCATTTTCGCCTGTCAATGGGGTATCGACAAAAACAAACACGGCCTCTAGACGAACGCAAAATACGCAACAACGGCCTTTAACTTAATAATCCCGCAAGCGCAATATAATCCTCAACGGAGAATAATGTAGCATGAGCATAATTCTTCAAGATATCGCGATTTCCAGGACAGTCGGAAGCAATTACACGCCGGCCGCGCGCAACGGCCTCAAGGAGTAAATACGGCATTCCTTCCCAACGGCTCGGCGCTACCAGCACTCTTGCGCATGTCATATAGACTCCGGCATCGGGAATTTCACCGGCGAATTCAACCAAATCGGATATTCCTTTTTCATCGACAAATCTTTTCGTTT
Organism: uncultured Verrucomicrobiota bacterium; assembly: GCA_945834475.1. Lineage (GTDB taxonomy): Bacteria > Verrucomicrobiota > Kiritimatiellia > RFP12 > UBA1067 > UBA1067. The sequence continues at coordinate 93,341 of CAMAHK010000001.1, read as the reverse complement.
CCTCAAGCGTCGCTCCGCCACCGATCAGAAGCGTTCTTTTCCCTAACGCACGCAATTCCTTTTGCGCAAGATCGATCGCCTTGACAAGAATATCCTGCCCCTTCTGGAAATCGAATCTCGCGATACAAACAAACGCGAACTCATTTTCACAATATTTAAGGCCGACGGGGTTCTTCAAGCTTGACACATCAATAGAATTCGCCTCGACTGCAACGGGCAAATTCTCTCCGTAAAGCCTTTTTATATCCTTCGCGTCAGTTTCCGTCAGCGCTATTAGTTGGTCGCACTTTCGATAGAGCCATCTTTCGAGTGACAACCGGACAAACCGCTTCGTGCGGTTAAGGAACGATTTCGGGAGAAAATCATACTTCCGCAAGTGAATACCATGAACGGTGAAAATAACTCGGCCATGCGGTTTCACAAATGGGTTACGAAAGAGTTGCAGAAGAGCCTTCAGGTGGTTCACGTGAATCACATCCGCCCCCCAGGCATTCATCTTCGCCGCCGTGCAATCGCCGCGATCCGAGAAGAACACCCGCGTTTCATCATTCGGATGCGCCGCCATCTGTCGGCGAACATACTCCATCCCGCCGCCAACAGAGTCGCGATCAATGAGGTATGCCGTTTTCATGCAAACAGAAGCAATGAAAGATTCCGTAAGAATCCATGCTTGAATAGCCGATGCCGGACGATGTGGATGCGCCGTTCCAACCATCCGCATGTCGGCAGTGCCGCGAATACCATTGCCGACTTAGGAGACTCGCCGCCAAACCTCTCCACAAAGGCGGCGGCCTCCGCGGCATTTGCCATCAATCTTGAACGAAAAGCTGATACACCGGCCAATGCCCTCATAAGAAAATGCCTTGGACCGCAATCTGTTGCCCCAAACACATTTTCTCCATGCTGCCGGTAAAGATAGAGCGGCTTATTCACAAACCCGACATGCCCAAACGCTGCAGCAACAAGAACAAGCCATGCGTCATGCATTAACGCTCGCACAGGGACCACGCCCGCCTTCTTGCGGAGCGCGGCATTGAACAACATTGCATTCCCCGCAACAAAATTCTGCATCAACAATCTATTGAAGCAAAGCCCTTTTGCAATATTGACACGCTGCCTCGACAATACAGTTCCAGGCTTCCGATTCAGCTCGGCATCCGTCACATAGCCGTCGCAAAACACAAGCAAGGGGACGTCTTTGCCGTAAATCGCCTCCAGTTCGTGCATCTTGGCGAGGGACTTTCCCAACTTGTCATTGTCCCAAACGTCATCCTGATCGGAGAACGCCGCGTATTCCGCACTGGACTCAGCCAGCAGTGCGCTGAAGTTGCCGCAAGCACCAAGGCCCTCTGAATCCTCGCGGCATATCAGGTTTACATCGACGCCGCGCTGCGCACGTATGGAATCGACTTGCGCCTTCAGCATCGCTGCCTGCGGGCGATATGTTGCGAGCAGGACGTCGATCATCGGGCCGTCGCTCATTTCCCCGTACCGAGACGCTGACCCGAATACTTCTTCTCGTGGATGGGCTTCCACCACCATTCATTGTCTAGATACCACTGGACAGTCCTGCGGATGCCCGTCTCGAAGTTCTCGCGCGGACGCCAACCGAGCTCGTTCATGAGCTTCGCAGCGAGGTGGAAGATCGTATCGGGGCGGAACTCCGCGAACGCGCAATCCATCGCCTCCTGGTCGCAGATGTCGGCCTTCATGAAAGAGAGCCGCGAATTGGACGAGGCGAGCGTCTCGGAATCGAGCCCGACCTCTTTCAGCGACTCCGGGACACCCGCGTATGTTAGCTTGTCGACGACGAGGACCGTCGCCTCGGTCTCCTTGAGGAGGAGCCTCGCGAGAGCGGAACCGATAAAGCCGGCGGCGCCGGTCACAATGCATCGTTTGGAATATGCCATTTTCTGTCTCCTTTACTTTTACTGGGCACTGAACTCTAATTTCATGAACTCCGCAAGCGCCTCGCGCCAATCAGGCATTGGCGGAAGTCCCGAAATCCTAAACATCATCTTGTCCAGACGCGAATTCTTCGGCCTCGGCGCAGGACGCGGGAATTCATAAGCTCCTCTCCCGCAAACTTGCTTTTGCCATAGATTGTATTGCCCCCATTCGCCAAGTCAAACTCAGAGTACGGTCTATCAGAGTCTCCAGAAAAAACATAATCCGTCGAAATGGCAATAAGCCGCACCCCTCTTCGGTTGCACGCAGCGGCTACATTAGCCGAGCCACGCGCATTGAGCCGATAAGCCAAATCTATAGCCTCCTCGCATCGGTCAACTGCTGTCATCGCTGCACAATGGATTACAGCATCAGGCTGCTCATCTGCAATAACGCGATCAATGCACTCCTCATCCGTTATGTCAGCCGCCGGCAAGTCAGTCGGAATAATTTCACATCGACCCACAAACTCACGACAAATCGTTCTGCCGAGCATCCCCTTTCCACCTGTAAGAAGCACCTTCATCTCAGATGCCCTTTACGAGGTTCTTGAGATAGGCACCGTACGAGCTCTTACCGTAGCCGTCGGCGAGACGACGCAACTGCGCGTCGTCGATCCAGCCGCGCGACCAGGCAATCTCCTCAATGCATGATATCTGAAGCCCCTGACGCTCAATGAGCGCACGCACGAAGTTCGTAGCATCCGCAAGCGACTGATGCGTTCCAGTATCAAGCCATGCGAACCCACGACCCATCGTCTCGACGGTAAGCCGCCCCTCATTTAAGTACTCGCGATTAAGATCAGTAATTTCGTACTCGCCTCGCGCCGACGGCTCCAATGCTACAGCTTTCACCACCACGTCGTTTGGATAAAAATAAAGGCCAACTACAGCGTAATTTGATTTCGGCTTCACTGGCTTCTCCTCCAATGAAACAGCCTTGCCACTCGCATCAAACTCAACGACACCGTATCGTTCGGGATCGCCCACACGGTATCCAAAAACAGTCGGCTCACTCTTCGCGGCCGCCTTCTTTAAAAGCATTGGTAAATCCGCTCCATAAAAGATATTGTCACCGAGGACAAGACAAACATCATCATCACCAATGAACTCACACCCAAGAACAAAGGCCTGCGCAAGTCCATTTGGCACATCCTGCACCTTATACGAAAACTTCATGCCAAGATCGGAGCCATCACCGAAAAGGCGCTCGAAATTCGGCAAGTCCTGCGGCGTTGAAATGATGAGCACCTCTCTGATCCCGGCAAGCATCAGTGTCGACAGCGGATAAAAAACCATCGGCTTGTCGTAGACCGGCAACAACTGCTTCGATACAACACGCGTCAACGGGTGGAGGCGCGTACCAGCACCGCCTGCCAAGATTATGCCTTTTCTTGCCATTATTTATCCTCCCAGGCTTCGATGTCGGCGAGCGATGGATGTTTCCGGTCCTTTTCCGAAAGTTTGATCGCGACATCAATCTCCGGCCACTCAATGCCGAGAGCCGGGTCATTGAACATAAGACCACACTCACTCTCCTTGCAGTAGAGATTGTCGCACTTGTACGAAAAGAGCGTCGAGTCCTCCAGCACAACGAACCCGTGGGCAAAGCCTCGCGGGATGAAAAACTGCTTCTTGTTCTCGCCGGTCAGCACCACGCTCACGTGTTTGCCGAAGGTCGGCGAACCCTTGCGGATGTCGACCGCAACATCCCATACTGCTCCGCGAATGACGCGCACGAGCTTCGCCTGGCAATGCTCGCCGGCCTGCCAGTGCAACCCGCGCACGACGCCCTTGGACGAAAAGCTCTCGTTGTCCTGCACGAAATCGGCTGTAATGCCAGCGGCTTTGTACCGCTCGGTGTTGTACTGCTCGACAAACCACCCGCGATTATCACCGAACACATCCGGCTCGATGATCTTCACGCCCTCGATTTCTGTAGCGATAACTTTCATCTTCGCTTATTTCATCATATTCGCCAGAATGATTCGATTAATCTCTTCAATTCTCCTGGCCCAGCTATTCCCGTTGAGAAATTCGTATGGTATTGGGCAGATGCAGTCTGTTGACAAGGCATAACGCAAGCATTGTGACAGCGACATTTCATGCCCATAGAACATGACAGCCGGACAGGAAGCAAACTTCTCAAGTAGCGGCCACCATGACGCAACAATAGGACGTCCCACGGCCAGATATTCATACATCTTCACAGGATCAACGCCATCGATCAATTCGTTCCGAACAAACGGCATGATCAACACCGATGACTCATGCATCAGTTCAATTGCCATCGCATGTTCGACGGGACCATGAAGAATAATATTCTTAGGACAACCGAGCGGAATTTGGCCATCGACAGGTCCATAAAGATCAAAACTAACTTGCGGCAATTCCTTTGCCGCTTGGCAAACAGAGTTCCAGTCAAACCATGAGGATATGGTCCCGAAATAGGCCACATTTCTCCATTCTGGTGCGACCACAGCCGTCCGAATCACCGCGAGATCAATGCCATTGGCAACAACCGACAACCGTTCAAGTGGCGCACCATAGTTGAGTGCGAGATGTTCAGCAATCATCGGTGAGGTTGCTATAATCGCGCGGGATCCCCGAACAAGATCATCCTCCAATCTCGCGGTCACTTCTCGACGCTTACCCAAGAAAAATGCCGTTTGAACATCCATGCAATCATAGACAATCGGCAGTTCGAGAATTCTCTTCGGCAAAAGGCAGGCGGCAAAAGGGACCGTCATGATAAGACCTTCCGGATGCACATCCCGCAAAGCCCGATCAACAAGCCAGCGATTGATGTACGCGATAAGGCCACAACGGTATGCCCACGGCAATACCGGTACTTCAACAACCCGCAGTCGCCCGATCCGCATGTCGAGCCGGCGGCAGCGCAGAAAGTTTGCCGCATATAGCCAGACAATCTCCTGTCCTGAATGCGCAAGTCCCTCAACAACGAAATGAGGTCGTTGACGAATCCAAGACCAGGAGACAGGGGACTGATAAAGAATGCGCATCAAATGCTCATGGTTCCCTTGGAAACAAGCTCAGCGATTCTTCTAGCCGCCAAACCATCGCCATAAGGGTTAACGGCATGAGCCATCTTATCGTAGAACGCCTTATCATCTAAGAGCTTTTCCGCGGCGCTTGCCATCGCTTCGGTTTCGGTGCCTGCAAGAATGACCGTGCCCGCATCCACCGCCTCAGGACGTTCGGTCGTATCGCGCATGACAATAACGGGCTTTCCGAGCGAGGGTGCTTCCTCTTGCACGCCGCCGGAGTCGGTCATGATAAGATAGCTCTGACGCATCATGTAGAGGAACGAGAGGTAATCAAGCGGTTCGATGAGATGCACATTATCGAGTCCACCTAGAATCTCGTTCACCGGCTTTCGCACATTAGGATTCATGTGCATCGGATAGACGACCTGAACGTCCTTGCGGGATGCGACGCGCTTGATCGCCTCGCAGATGTGAATAAAGCCATCTCCGAAGTTCTCGCGGCGATGACCGGTAACGAGCACCAGACGCTTCATGGGATCTAAGAACGGGAACTGCGCGGCAAGCTTCGCTTTTAGTTCTTCATTCGAGTCCATGATCTTGACAGCTTCATGAAGCGCGTCGATAACGGTATTTCCCGTAACAAAGACGGTCTTCGGATCTTTGTTTTCCTTAAGCAGATTCGCCTGCGAACGAGGAGTAGGCGCGTAGTGCTGGGTCGCGAGGCAACCGGCCAAAAGACGATTCGCCTCTTCCGGCCAAGGAGAATAGAGGTTGCCGGTTCGAAGGCCAGCTTCGACGTGTCCGATTTCGATCTTATGATAGAACGCGGCAAGCGCCGCGGCCATTACAGTCGTCGTGTCACCCTGGACGAGAATCATGTCGGGTTTCCATTCGGCGAAAACGCCTTCAATCCCCTTCAATACCTTGCAGGTGACATCGCCGAGCGTCTGATTCGGCGCCATAACATTGAGATCGAAGTCAGCAGTAAGCCCGAAGATTTCCATGACCTGATCGAGCATCTGGCGATGCTGCGCGGTTACACAAACCTTCACCTCGAGAGAAGGCTCAGCCTTGAGCGCCTTAACTACCGGCGCCATCTTAATCGCCTCGGGACGCGTCCCGAAGATCACCATTACTTTCTTGGGCATTTTAAACCTCTTTGACGTGTAAAATGTGAAACAACGAGTAGTATCGCCGCTAATGTAATCGTACGAACACCGCAGAAGACAAGAATGTCAGAAGTCGAAAACCCAAAGGAATCCGTATTCGGCAAGTAAGACTGCAACGGAAAAATCAATCCAAGGTATACCGAGGACACAAGTGCGAGCACAAGTGAATCAACAAATCCGACAACGTTTCTCCTATCCTGCATATCCCCACCCTATTATGTTAGTTCTCAAATATTGTGATGCAACCGGCAAGGATTTGATCGAATGCCTGTTGTGTTTTCATGTTCGTATTCCAAGTGACGCCTTCGCGATAGGAATGCATCTTCCATTCGCATTTCCACTTCTCTTCAAAAATCTTTCGGTTATGATCAAAGAGGGCCTGCTTTTCCTCCGACTTAATCACATTGAAGGACACACTGTGGAAGTGATGGATCAAGACGTCATCGATGCAATCCGTCAAATAGCCCTTGGCATGCAAGGCCATGCAATAGTCATCATCCTCAAACATGCCTCTTCCGTAGGCCTCGGATATCAGTCCAACGGACTCGAAGGCCTTACGCGATACGCAAAAGCAATACATCGCAATAGCCTTCTTCATCTTACGAGAGACAAACGCCTCGTCAAAAAGACGCTCGTTCGCCTCGGCCAAGAACTCCTCGCTTGTCGTATAGCAAACCGGAACCTCCGCCTCATTACCAATTGAGTTCGTCACCGGGCACAGGGCTCCGCAGGACGGATTACGCTCGAAATGAGCCGCCATTCGAGATAGCCAGCCGGGAGAAACAATGGTGTCGTTATTCAAAAGAACAAGAAACTTGCCCGTTGCCACGCGCAGTCCAACATTGTTACCTGCAGCAAAGCCAAGGTTCTTTCCATTCAGAATCACCTTGATTCGACTGTCACGCTTCTCGAATTCCCTGAGGTAGTCAGCGGTTCCGTCCTGCGAATCATTATCCACAACAATCAACTCATAGTTCGGATAGGCGGTCCACCGCAAGATGCTTTCCAGGCAGGCCTTCGTATAGGCAAGCTGATTATATGTCAAGACGACAATGCTGAACTTGGGCAATAGCGCCTCTATCTCCTGAGAGATGACCCTCGTACGATTCTGCCAGTCGTTGTCCCGTGCGAATTGCGCGCATTCCTCGGGAGTCGCTAGCGTATCAAATCCGTTTAAACACTTCTTCACCGCCTCAACGAAGCAACGATTGTCGTTCGCAAGGTATACGTATTTATCACGGAAGGCGGCAATCTCCGGAATCTCTGTTGCGACGACCTTCTTTCCTGCGCTGAGATACTCGTAGAACTTAACGGGATTCGTTGCCTGAATCAGCGACGTAGACGTATCAAAGGGAATAAGGCAGACATCCCAATCGACAATGCATTCAGGAAGCTCCTGATACTTCTTCTCACCCAAGAACCTGACATTCGGAAACGATTTCAGTTTGTCAACATTCTCGGTAACTGCACCTATGAGTTCGATATCGACGTCCGGCAAGGCCCTCGCCAATGCCTCTATCTTGCCGAAGTCAAACCAATGGGATATCGCCCCGTAGTATCCGATTGTCTTCCTTTTGCTTTTTTTCTTTGCACCGAACGCACGATTGAAATGGGCAAATTCCGTACCGTTGCGGACAAGCGAGACAGGCTTCCCGTACTTTTTCGCCTTATCCGCTAGGTATTGGGATGAAGCGATAATGCCGCCACAATTAGACAGGAGCGTATGCGTCTTGGACTTCAGTTCCGGCGTGGCCGTATCCTCAAAGCCATCCCAATCATCGAGGTAGTCAACGACATCGCACATCGCATACCCCTGACGCAAGAAGCTCACAACATCTGACCACATCGGATACTCGGAAATGACAATGGCATCTGCAATTGCATAATCCTTCAGTAACGACTTGAGTTGTCGCTTCATCTGCTCTTGGCAGGAGGCGAAGTCCTTCGCATACACAGAAGACGGCGCATCAAAACTCAAGGTCACCTGAAAGAGGTTCTTGTGCGATTCCCGAACCTGAATTGTTTCGCCAACAGCAAAATCAGCATTGAAATAAAACACGCGATGCCCCGCCTTTGCATAATAATCAGCTATCTGTTGGGGTCGCTGATAGCGAAAATCATAGCTAATGACTGACAGGAAAATGATATCGTACCTGTCAAGGCCTGTCTTCCGCTTTGGCGTAAGTGTCCGCACCGATGGCGAAGGCGGTGGCTCCTGTGTTGACTCAGCAGAGGAAGCGGCTTCCGACGACTGCGGTTGGGCTCGAGCAAGATCGAACGTATTCCTTACGGTCTCGTAGATATCCACAAAAGGATTAAAACGCGGATCCGGCAGGTTCTTCCTTCTCACGCCATCAACAACCCAACGAAGGAAATCCTTCTTATCGCCTATGCCGCCTTTCATCAATTGCAGACCGACATGCTTAGCAATATTAACGATTCGCGACGATCCGCCGCGTTGAAAACCGTAAAGATATCCGACAACAGCATCTTGAGCCAGCTCATATCGCTTGTTAACCACACACAAATTCTTCTTTTCCGACACGACCTCCGAGAGTTGCGATCTAAGATCGCCGCATTCTGCCGCCAGTACAGCATTCTGATTTGACAGGGAAGTCTTTTCGGCTTCCAGCTCAGCACATCGTTCCGACAACGAAGCGTGCTCGACTTCTTGTGCTCGACTAAGCGCTGCTAAGGAATCCTTCTCGGCTTCCAATTGGCTACTCTTAGCGACGAGTTCGGATAATCTCTCGTTCGTCTCGGCGAGATTCTTGCGATATTCCGTCAATTGCTGAAGATATGCATAACTCAAGTCCGAGACCGCCTTAATAGTCATATCCTTACCGACTCCGTCTAGAGCGGCCATCATCTCCTCACGATAAGAATGAATATACTTAGGCGTATTTTCTTCCGTGAGCGTCAGCTTCGCACGGTTGAGCACCTCTATGCAAGACGTCTCCGCGGCAGAGAAGGATGCCCTTACGATATATTGGCAGACATACGAGTGACGGTCTGAAAGAATCAATTCCTTTTCAGCAGGAGAAAGGACGCCCCACGGATCATTCTTCTGCCATCCATTGCGAGGAACCATCGTAAAGCCGGCATCCTCAATCAATAGGCCAGCCGATGCAAACAACGAAGCGATGCTTCTATATGTAAAAAGATGAATATGTGTCTTGTCCAAGAGCCCCACATCCGTATATGTGAAGTCATCAACCAACAGATTGGCCTTGATACTCATGTGCGCAACATTAGGTATCGATGCGATTACGGAGCCACCGCTTCTTAGGCACGACGAAAAAAGCCGAATGGCTTGCAGAGGATCTCTCAAATGCTCTAATACATCACCGAAAAGCACATAATCAAATTTTTCTTTGAAGCCTTCTAAATCAGATGACTCCAGATTGTCGATATTCGCAACAATCACGTCCTCATAGACACCTGTTTCTTTCGCAATCCTTGCAGATTCAGAATCCAATTCAATTCCGCACAGAACGGATTTACGAGCGGCCTTCAAAGCTCCTCCGTTATCCCCACAGGCGCATCCCACATCCAGAATCCTAGCATGCTCTTCACCGACCATGCGAGCAAAGAAATAGATTGGAGTATTCTCCTTCTCCGCGTCAGCATTAATCTTGTAGATCTCAGATCTGCCGTCCATTGACATCAACCTTTCTTAACAACCATATTTATGGACTTCATTGGAATTCCAACAAGTCCACGCCCCACATACGATGAAGTCGACTTAAAAATCAGTGCTTCATTCATCCATTGGTGCTGAACGTGATTATCTTGCGTACCTTCCGCGACCGCCACACATACAGAATAATCCCCTGCCATCAAGAATGGCATTCTGAACTCAAACTCCGCAACAACCCGATCTTTTGCTTCGGCTTGCAACGGCCTATCCTTGTAGGTAAGACATGTGTTATCCCCGAAGATCTCCTGGCCAAGCCTATCTCTGATAAAGAATCCGACAATAGGAGATATTACCGATGCTTTAACCTCACACTCGACATGCAGCCGCACTAATTCTCCCCCAACAACCCATGACAAGGGCGAGCCATAAACATCCCGGAATTCGACAGCCTTAATCAACATGCTACCACGGCCGAATGAAGACGCCTCCGGGTTGAATTCAAATATCCGTATATCGTTTCTCAATGTACTGTTGTTAATGACATTCAATCGTTGATCGCGATAATCCGTCAACTCCTCTTTCCCTCGCGCCAAACCATTGTCCCCCTGCCGTTCCCAAACAGCGTCGACATCTTGATTCGCCGCATACAAGTCCTTCAAGTATTGTCCAATGACATCCTTCGTACTGCCGATCAACTCAATGACACCATTAGAAAGCAACACACTTTGCTGACAGAAATTGGTTAATGCCGCAGTATCGTGGCTTACAAACAGTACCGTATGTTCTTCCATGAACTTCCGCATGAAGCGCATACACTTCTGTTGGAAAAAAGCATCACCAACCGAAAGAGCCTCGTCGACAATAAGCACATCGGCATCCACATGAGCAATTACCGCGAACGCAAGACGCACCATCATACCCGAAGAGTAGGTTTTTACAGGCTGGTCGATAAACTCACCGATATCGGCAAAAGCGAGGATATCATCGTAACGGGCATCGATTTCCTCCTTCGAAAGACCGAGAATCGAACCGTTCAGATAGACATTCTCCCGTCCCGTGAATTCCGGATTGAAGCCGGAACCAAGTTCGAGCAGTGCCGCAACACGTCCGCTGACCTTCACCTCGCCCGTCGTCGGCGCAAGCGTGCCGGTGATAATCTGTAGTAGCGTCGACTTGCCCGCGCCATTGCGGCCGATGATGCCGACACACTCACCCTTCCGAACTTCGAAGTTGATATCCTTTAGCGCCCAGAACTCCTTGTAGAATTTCTTCTTGCCGGCGCATAGCGTCTGATAAAGACGGTGCACCGGTTTTTCGTACATCTCAAAGCACTTCGAGACGTTCTTAACGGAAATGACAACGTCATTCATATCAACACCTCCCAATGCCCCGCCTTGTCCGAACCGACTCGCCTGATGACAGTATACGAATCTCGAAGCACCCTAAGATATTTTCTCACTGTATCCCGATTCTTTTTAATGTAGCGGGACATGTCGTCATAAGTCGCATGCGGATTCTTCGCCAAATAGTCTACTAGATCCGAATATTTCGCCGGCAACTGATCAATCGTCATTACAGGCGGATTTACAGGCGGATTTACAGGCGGATTTACAGGCGGATTTACGGCATCCACGATCCTACGCTTAATAACAATGCCAAACTCAAAAGGATCGATGTGGAGCTCAGGATCCGGAAGTCCAGCCTCGCGGCAACGACTAATCAGATCCGTAAGACCGCTCCCTAACCGTTCTATGTATCGCGTCAGATAAAGCGACTCGGCCATCAAGGGATTATTCGGGAAGGAACCGTGGCGTACCATCAGCTTCTCTTTTGTCAGCGCGGGATTAAGCGTACCGGGATTATAAACCTCCAACCGATCGGGAAATAGTTCAATCTGCACGCTGCCTGTATTCAGATAATCGCGGTGGGCAATGGCATTGATAATTGCCTCGGCAACAACCTCTTCAGGGATGTCATAACTGCGGTCAACCTGCGGTCCATGACTGCGCACACCGACCGAATAGTCAAGCTTAGCCATCACAAACTCAATGGCCTGATCTGCCAACTGGAAAAGCGTACCCTTGAAGACCTTGTAACTGCGAATCGGCTTGACCCGCGCCACACCGTGCCAGTGAACGCATTTGACCTCACTGGTCAGATGCCACCGCTGCGGTTCCTTGCCAAATAGCAACACTGAAGCATTCGTCAACCCGCCCGTGTCACTCTTAAGATTAAGATGCGTCAGAATATCATCGATCGGTGCATTCAAAGGCAGTGCGAAATTGCGCTCTTTTCGCGCCTTATCAACAAACCAGCGAATCCGTTCTTCATCGAGGTCCTTCTGCGTTGCCCCCCTACACTCCGTCCTGTCGAACGGCAGCATTCGATAAAGGCCTTCTTCGCACATAACCTTGTCCAGGGCCGCGAGAGTCCAGTTTAGCAACGCCTGCGAATCTGAGAATTCATGCCACGTCAAAGCGCCGGAAATCTTGTCCAGAAACTTCCGCTCACGATCGTCACGTTGTGACGAATCGCTTTTGACCAAGACTATTCGCCGCAGACCAAGACGCGTCGCCTCGTCATATTCTCGTTCAGTGGGCGAGATCGAAACCGTATCGGAACCAGCATAGAAGTCGCCAACCAAAGCAAGATAAACATTGCACTCCGACAACACTTCCAGATAGACCTCATCTGCTCGCTTGTCTTGAGGCGGTATGTCCGACTCAAAGACAAACACGGAAAAGAATCGTCTGAGGAACGGACTGTTCTCAATGTAGGCCTTCAAACGAATTCGCTCTTCGGAAAATTCGCTCTGGACACTCGAAATAAAGATTCTAAACTGGCTCATCGCATCAAAGTACGTCGGCAAAACCCCTCTTGGTGCGGGCAAAGAAGAAATAGCCGAATTGAAGAACAATCAACGAAATCGCAAAGGCAATGCCGAGATACGTCCAGTCGGGGAGCTTCCCGTAGAGAAAGACATTGCGAGCCTGCTCAATCATCACCGTCAACGGATTCGCCTCAAGGTAGATGCGAAATCGCTCGGGAACGGCACTAATCGGATAAAAGATCGGTGTTGCAAAAAAAAGAATCTGCAAGATGACTCCGATTGCGTACTGTGTATCGCGTACGTACACACCCAACGATGCGACGATGTATGACACGCCCAAGGAAAACATCACAAGTGGAATCAGAACAAACGGCAGAAGGAGCATCGTCCAACCGATCGCTCCAAGGATGAAATAGGCTCCACCAAACAACAAAACAAACCACGGCAACCCGAGAATGAATGTCGAAAGCGTTTGAGCAAGCGGCAAGATCTCCAACGGGAAAATCACCTTCTTAACCAAATTCTGGTTTCCGACAATGACGCCACACGAACCGTTAACAGCCTCAGAGAAAAGGTTGTACATCGCCATGCCGCAGAACATAATCACGGCAAAAGCCCCCTTACCGTCGCCAGTGCCAACACCCCAACGTGCCTTAAAAACAACGCTGAAGACAAATGTGTAAACACACAACATCATAAGCGGCTGTACGAAGCTCCAGACAATGCCCAACACCGAACCGCGATAGCGCTGTTCCATATTGCGTCGCGTCATCTGAATCAAAAGATCGCGATGCCGCAAGGCAATAATAGGCAAAGATAAAATATTAAAAATCTGCATCAGCATTATCATCTTCCATCGTCCCTTCTTCTCCACACAAAACTTCCCAATAGCCGTTCTTCGCGGCTCCAACGCGACGGATTCTGTCAGCATCGGCCAACTCTTTCATCCGCCTTGCTACCGTCCTGCGAGGCATACCCAACAGTTCCGACAATTCATCATAGCTGACAAACGGATCGGCTTTAAGATTAGTAATTATTTGCAATGCCAACGATTCGCCATTTACAGAATTTACAGTGCCACTTTTTGCCGACACGTTGAATACATCATCAGCCTTTTCGCCAAATTCTTCAATCTGCAAGATACGCTTCTGAAGGAACTTCTCTATCGCAATGAGCCTATCCTGCGGCAAATTGTAATATTTATGCCGCTTAAAGCGAAAGCCCTTCAATGCTTTCATCCGCTTAAGCATCGTTTTTGTAATGCCACCCGGGAATCCAAGCCACTTGGAATAAAGCGCAGGCTTTACCCGCGAAACATATTTCGTTAAATCAGAAAATTCATCAAGCTTGTCGCCTGGACGATTGAGTGCAAGCGAAAATAGTCCGTAACCGTTATCAAATATTGGCGCGGCGCCGATTATTTCGTTTTTATCATTATCGATCAAATACCCGAAATTGCCGAGATGTCGGTCTGTATTAAATATGATCGCGTCAAAAAAGAAAATATCAGCAAAACGCTCATTACATAGCGCCTCTTCCACGCTCAAAACTCTACCAGCCGGCAGATATCCAAACTTATCGCTCGTAAATATATTGCAATTGGAGCACAAATAGCCTTTAAACTTATTGAGTGAATATTCGACGTGATTTAGCCCCATCGCGGCAGCAATCTGAGAGGCGTAATATTCGGAATACGGCTCAAATCCCGTATTGGCTGCACCTTCCGTTCCTGATTTAAAAAGGCAAACCTTTCCAGCTATTCTCCGCCAGCATTTTGCGAGCATCCCATTTGTTGAAAATTCAGGCGAGGAAATCCAATCAAGACGCTCAACAGAAGACCCCATTCCATTAAAAGCCGTAAGCGCAATCGCTTGAGAAAATTCATTATCGTAAAGGTTGAAATCTTTCCACTTCCCTTTAAAGTCGTTCGGCACAACCCAATACACATCATTTAACGACAAGCCACGGCAAATCTCAATAATACCGCGAACATTTCGCGAATCAAGGCCTGTCGCCGCCATCAGCACATCAATATTACGCCTGTTACGCGGCACTACGCGGCGCGACAACCACTTCCACAGATTTTCGTCAGAAACCTCGCCCTTAAAATCAAGCGGCAGGAAACGGGCATTCTGTTCATTCGCCGAGACAATGCGAACCCCTTGCGGTTCGATCCACTCAAACCGCAACAGCTCTTTATCTCGATGCTTCAGAATCATTTTACCTTCTTACCTTCTCCCTCGTCCCTCGTATCTTCTCCCTCCATCTCATCCACAATCTCTTCGACAATCGTGCGCTTTTCGGACGAGAAAGAGATGCCAATGAGTGTCATACGCTTACCTGAAAGCGCGTATTTGCCCGCGTAATCCTTGCCCTTAATCTGCTCCATCGCCTCTGCGGCCGCAATCTGCGCCGATTCTGCGGTAGACGGTTCGAGTCCCGTATAAGCAGGCGCCAATTTCGTGATAAAGGAATTCTGCACTCCAGATTCGGGAAGCCGAGATCGTATTTGCGCAATGCTCCAAACTGATAAAAACCGATAGAATCATTGATAAGAGGGTACAACACTTCTGTCTTATCGACATATGTGTACCCTCGAGTTATCAACCCTTTGAAATTATATGTATCTGTCGCAATCGGCTTCACATAGGTGTATTATATCATATTTCATCCGCGTAGTGAATCGAGGGACAGCCCCCACATCAAGCTCGGACAGAACACAACCGAACCAGACCGCAAGCCAGCGCATCTCAACAGCTTCCCCTCATGCCGACGACGGCAACGATAGTTCGAAGGACGATCCAGAGATCCATCCAGGGGCTCCAGTTGAGAACATAGAACTTGTCGAGGGCGACGCGCTGCGCGTAGTCGGCATTGCTGCGACCAGAGCACTGCCAGAGGCCCGTGATGCCCGGTTTCATGAGGGAGAAGATTTCATAATCGGCTCCGTAATAGGCAACTTCCTTCTTCACAATCGGACGCGGCCCCACAAGCGCCATCTCACCGCAAATCACGTTCCAGAGCTGCGGCAACTCGTCAATCGAGGTTTTGCGGAGAAATTTCCCGAGGGGCGTCACGCGCGGATCATTCTTCAGCTTGAAGGCCTCCTCGAATTCAGCCTTGAGCGCGGAATCTGAATCTAACAACGCCTGTAGCCGCTTGTCAGCGTCGACATACATCGAGCGGAACTTCCACACATAAATCGTCCGCCCGGTTTTCCCCAGGCGCTTCGCCTTGTAGATGACCGGCCCTCGGCTCGTCAATTTGATCAGGATTGGCACCACGACAAAGAACGGCAAGGTGACGAAACCAATGACCATCGCCAACATGGTATCAACCAATCGCTTTTCAATCTGCAGGCCGCGCAAGCGGCGCTGATTGACCATTTCAAGGCCACCATGATCACCGAGATGAATCGGCCGCGAGCCCAGGATCGGGAACGCCTCTCGCTCGGGCAAGTAGGCGATCTGCTGAAACCATTGCACAAGCGTGCCCATCTCTTCGCGCAAAAGTCGGATGTCTTGCGTCGAGATCAGGATCTTGATGTCCTTCCGTCGCGCTGCTGCGACAATCTCATGATTATCACCCGTGAACAGGATCGGCCGCAGGCCCTGGTGCGGATTCGCTTGTAAATCGGCGACCAGCGCCTTGGTGATTCTCCCCGAACCAACGATCAAGACAGGGATCTGTCCGACTCTTATGCGAAAGAGAAGATAGCGAACCCCATTGCGGAAGAACTGCGCAAACACGCAAACGCCAATCGCAGACGTTACGAGAACGAATCGTGAAATCGCCTCACTTTCCTGACGAAAGCCGAGGACCGCCATCACCAGCACATGTACGCCAAGGGCGCTGCCCACAAGACGGCGAAACTCTTCCACCGGCGAGAGCGCAACCGAGGGATAAAACGGATGGCCATGATACAGGCGGAAGAGGCTGTTGATCAGCACGAAGACAAGAACCGCCGGCCAGGCATTCCAATAGGCAGAGGCGTGATAGTGACCGAATCCGAACCACTTGTAGACATTCACCACTACAACCCAGACAATCGACATGCACAGCATGTCGGAGATCATCAGAGCCAGAACTCGGATTCGCCCTTGGGTCATCTTGCCCTACTGCATCTTCTGCATGTCGCAGAGCTTCCGATAGACGCCATTCGCGGCATAAAGCTCGTCGTGCGTACCGCGCTCGACGATGACGCCGTGATCCATCACGAGAATGAGGTCGGCCTTGCGAATGGTCGAAAGGCGATGGGCGATCGCGAAGACCGTGCGATTCTTCATGAGGTTCGTGAGCGCATCCTGCACAAGGCGCTCCGTCACCGTGTCGAGTGCGCTCGTCGCCTCATCGAGAATGAGGATCGGCGGATTGCGGAGGATCGCCCGGGCGATCGCGATGCGCTGGCGTTCGCCTCCCGAAAGAGCAAAGCCCTTCTCGCCGCAGAGACGCGCATAGCCCTCGGGCTGGGACATGATGAAGTCGTGCGCGTTCGCCATCTTCGCGGCCGCAATGACTTCTTCGTGCGTCGCAGCGGGAGAACCGTACTTGATGTTCTCCTCAATCGTATCGTTGAAGAGCAGCGTCTCCTGCTGGACGGACCCGATGAGCTTGCGGAGGTCGGGAATCGCGAGGTCGCGGAGATCATGGCCGTCGAGCAAGACGCGTCCCTTCTGCGGATCGAAGAACCGTGAGAGAAGCCCCGACATCGTCGTCTTGCCGCTGCCCGTGCCGCCGACGACGGCGACCATCTGGCCGCGCGGAATCTCGAACGACGCATGGCTCACCGCGTCGCGATCTGCCGTCTCATAGCGGAACGTGACAGCATCGAAGACAATCTTGTCTTCGAATGTTGACTTGTGCACAGCATCCGGACGCTCGGGGAGCGCCATATCGACGTCGATGAGACTCCAGAGACGTCCCAGCGCGGCGCGTCCCTGCTCGATCTGAACCTGCAGCTTCGAAAGCTGCTTGATCGGCTTGTAAGCGATAAGCAACGGTGCCACCATCGGCACGATCGCCGAAAGCTTGACGCCCGTTGCAAAGCACCAGACGAGAAACGCGCAGATCATGAGGATGCCGACCGTCTCGACCGCCGGGCCGACGAGAAGCCCCCAGCGCAGCGCCTTCAGCGTCGCCTTCAGCGTCGCGTCGTTCGCCTCGCGGTAGCGCTCCTCCTCATAGGCCTCCGTATGATAGGCCTTCACCGCACGCACACAGGTCAGGATCTCATGGATGCGGCTGCCGACGAGGGAGAAGCGCTCGAGCGCCCGGCGCGACCACTTGCGGATCACCTTCGACAGAAAGACAACCGGCAACATGAAGAGCGGGAATCCGACAGCGAGCAACGCGAGCGTCGTCAGCATCTCGTTCTGAATCGCCGTCCAGACGATAAAGCCGATGGAGATCGCGATCTCGAACGGCGCCTGCGCGACTTCGCCGAGCACGGTCTGGATGATCGTCTGGATCTGCTGGGGATCGGACGTCGCGCGGGACATCAGCTGCCCGACGTCAATTCGCCCATGGAACTGCATCGACTGCGCGTTGATGCGCTCCAGCAGATGACAGCGAATGTCCCGCACCGTCTTCATGCCGGCCCACGCAAGGCAATAGTGGTTCAAGAAAACGAGCCCCATGCGCAAGAGCGCTACACACGGCAGGAACACGATGATCGCAAACAAGAGCGGAAGCCCCAGCGCATCGTCATCATCCTGCATCTCGATGCCAACCTTCTCGGCGAAAGCCTTGATCTTGGAATACTCCTTCAGCATTCCCTTCGCCTTCTTGTCCACGTCATTCGCCGGCTTTTCGACGCCACGCTCTCCACCTCCACCTATTTTCTCCACCTGTGCCGCAGGCACCGTCTGCGCCAACTGCCGCTGTTCGACGCGGGCGAGCGCCGGCTGCATCAGACTGAACATCGGCACGAGCGTACCGGCCGTCAGCATGCCGCAGAGAACGCCCATCGCCAGACGGCACTTGTACTTACGCGCATACTGCCAGACGCGCGCATACGCCTCCCGCGCCGTATAGTCGCGGTCGAAGAACTCCTTCTGATAATCCTTATGCTTCGCCATGTCTTTTATGCCTGCTGTTTCATCCTCTCACGCCAGCCGAGATAAATCGCCAGGAGCGCAAAAATCGCAATCATCATCTCGCCGCCTTCCTCGAGCACCGTGCACAGCGACTGGGCGCACGACGTCTTTTCAAAGCTGTGCTCGAGCCACGCTGGCAGACGATCGAAAATCTGAACCATCACGCCGGACGCCCCGAAGCACCCGACAGCCCAGGCCGAGGGAACGAGCTTGAAGACGCCGACGACCCAGTTCTTGAGGAGATACGCGAAACCCGCCGCGAAGGTACCGAAAAAGGCGCCGAAGTACGCAAGGATCCAGAGCTTCATACCAACCGGCACGCCGCCGTTGGTGAGGACGCGCATCTTGAACGGCGTCCCGCCAAGCGCGTCGCCGTTGGGCTTGTAGAGCCCCGGCAAGAGACTGCCGCCCTCGGAGACGAAGTCGGGGTAGAGCTTGTGCAGGGCCCAGAGGTGAAGGTCCGTTTCCTTCACGATGGCCATAAACGCGACGACACTGACCATAAGACACAGAACTGCCCGTCGGCGCGGCGAGCCGTCGAACGGACACTTCCACCAGACAAACGGTAGGATCGCCGCAAAGAACGGCAGTGTCGCGAGCTCGAACGGCGAATAGCCGCTCCGGTCAAAATTATGAATCAGCGTCTCGGGATCGAGCAACGCCCAAACAACAAAAAGAACGACCAAAAGGGAAATCCAAATGATCGGTGCGATAAGAAAGTCTTTTTTCATAGTTTGAATTATACCAAATCTAGAGACAGCCGAGAAACTCCCGAAGACGGCGGTCGCGGCGCGCAATGTCAAAGGCAACCCAAGCCGAATGCGGATGCTTGACGATGCGTCGGGAGGCAAACGCGAGGCGAATGTGGTTGCAGGTGATGACAAAGTCCTCGCGCGACCAGGGCGCCGCCGTGACGATTGCCCGTGTCGCGGCCCGAAGACGACGACGCGCGTCGCGCGACAGGCCGAGACACGAGAAGCGCTCCATCAGCGCATTGCCAAGGTCGCCGCAGGCAAGACCCTGCGTCAGCTTGTCAAAGTCATAGACAACCGAAAGCGCCTCGCCCGCAAAGCCGAAGTTCTTCGCATGAAAGTCACCGTGGATGATGGCAAGCGGACGCGACCCAAACGTCCGCTCGGCTTCGGGGATCGATAGGATCGACTTCAAAAGCCGACTCGCAACCGGATGGCGCGCCGCATAGTCGGCCAGTGTCGCAAAGAGCTGTTCGGGAGCCAGCGGCGATTTGGCGATCGGCGTGAAAGTCTCAACCGCCTGCAAGGCATCAGACAGGCGCACGCAACCGTCGACGAACCCTTGCTGCTGGGCCGGTGTCATGTCCTCGGGGAACACCATCTTCGCCTCGCGCCATTCGGAGATGAAGACGACACGGTCTTCGCCGTAGGGGATTGGGGAGGGGGTGAGGAGCGCGGGGAAGAGACTTGGCAACGCCGCGGCCGAGGACGGCTCGCGGTACGGATCAGACGCTGCGTTCACCACACGGGCAGTACGGTGCCATTCCTCTTCGAGACCGATCTTGACAAAAATCGAGGGAGTGCCGTCGGCTGTGCCCTTGAAGACGGGAAAGGTACACTTCACGCCGAGCGGCGTCAACACATAGAACCGGCCAAGCGCCTCGGCAACGCGCGCGGCAAGCTTGGCGATATCGACAGATCCCGTCACTTCTCCCACAGCTCCTTCACCCAGGCGCAGGGCTTCGTCCACGTATTGAGGTGACGGCCGCGATAGCCGGCGATCGCCTGTTCGGGCGAGGGCTTGCCGTGGAAGCAGAGAATGCCCGTGTCGGGATTGAAGCGCGGCGCGAGGAAATGGTTGAGCGGCCAGGGCCAGGTGCAGGAGCGCTTGAAGGACCTGACAAAGTTCTCGGGCCAGAAGCAGATGTTCTCAGGCTTCACCGCGTGCGTCATGTACAGCTGTTCCGTCGCATAGACGCGGTCGTCGAGCGCCGCGTCGATCTCGCGGATGAACGTGTCGTAGACGTAGGCATACTTCTCGCCCGCCTCGAAACGGAAGCAGGACGAGTTCCCGCAAAACGGCACCTTGCGGAAGAGCCGCTTCCTGAGCTCGACCCAGTTGCGGATGATGCAGAACTTGCCGGGCTCGTAATCGAAGAAGCGGTCGAGGTCGCCGATGATGATCTGGTCGATGTCGAGGAAGAGCGTCGGGCCCTTGAGGTGCGAAAAGCCCGGCTTGAAGATGCAGAGCTTGATGTAGATGTTCGGCCAGCCGTTCTTCTCGTAGGTGTAGAGGTTCTTCATCTCCGGCGGACGCGGCGGAATCGGCTCCGCGTCGATTCCTTCGGCCAGCCCCGTCGGATCGTCCGTCACGCAGACAAACCGGAACGGACGCTTCAAATGCGCCTTGACCCCGCGGTAGACGCGGTTGACATACTCCGCCGAATAGAGCGTACCCCACTTGAGGGTCAGAATGTTAACAGGTTCCATAAACGATAGTATAGCGAATTTCGGTCAAAAACACAAAGCAACGCTCGGACTATTTCGTCCTGCGATAAAGTGCGAACACATACTTGCCGTGAGTGAACTCGCCCATCTTCTCATACCCCGTTGCTGGCGGAACATCGCGCCGCAAATCGCCTACCCAATAATCAGCCGTGTCGATCTGACGGCGCCACCGCGACAGCCGACGACCGCCGACCAGATACGGAATCCGCCGCGCAAACGCGGCAACAATCGGCCGCGCAGGTGAAATGTATTGGTTGGGTGTAAACGCAACGCTTTCATCGCGCGTGGGGCCTTTCCAGTCCGCCGCGATCTCCCGGGCCGCCCAATTACAGGCCGCCACATACGCCGCGCGTCGGCCCACGGGCAACCTGGCCTTAACGAGCATGACACCGTCGTAGAGCGCAAATCCGACGACGACCGCCCCTGTCAGACGCGCAAACGGCCAGCGCCATCGGCGACAGAGTTCGCGCATCCCCCAGACCAGCCACGGGAAAAGCAACAGCAACGCCTGCGAATAATAGCGCCGCTCGGGGAAAAGCTTGTGATCGCAAACGAAGATCTGCGCCCAGACCATCAACACGGCCAGACCGACGATGCCCAGGACGAGGACCTCGCCCCGCGTCACCTGCCCCTTCCGCCAACGCCAGGCGAGCGCGAGAAGGCCGAATACCGATATGAACGTCACAGCCAATCCCCCACGTACTTGATGAAATGCGGCGCCGGAACCCAGTGCCCTGTAAACGCATGAACCATGACCGTCACCGCCGCCGTTCCCAGGCCCCAGCCGAGCGTCGGCAGCACGAGCCTGCGCGGCTCGCGGGCCTTGAGCTGCAAGACCCACCAGACGAAAAGAATCGCGGTCCCGAGGGCGAATCCATAGGAGACAAGCGAGGTGAGGACGAACAGCCCGAATCCGATCCAGCGTGTCCGTGCCGAGACTGCGCCCCAGGCGATCAAGGCAAACGCCAGACACTTGCCGTCATCACGCAGACCGTCCATCGCATTGGCGAAGAAATTCTCGCAGACGAGCAGCATCGCCACCGACCACCAGGCGATTTCCTCGTCGAACAGCTTCCGCGCCAGACACCAGAGCGGCACGGCCGCGAGGGACAAGAACAGAATCGCCGTCACCTGACAGGCGCAGTCTCCCTTGAGTCCCAGCCAGGCGAGCGACCCGGCGATGCACTGGAACAGCACCCCGAAGCGCGGATGAAAGGCATACGCCCAATCGCCCCGTGCGAACGCATCCGCCATCGGCGCATACCGCGAAATAACGTCGCTGAGCATGCACGGATAAAGCCAACAAGTGAGGAGACTGACCGTCACCCAGTAGGCAAATGCAACAAACCAGATTTTTTTCATATATCTGTAATATTGCTCAAATTGACAGAAGCCGATCTATGGGTAGAACGAAATCAAAGAATCCGTCCTCTTCAAGACTGCGGTTAAGATCTCCTTCGTAGATCAATACGGTTTTCACCGACTTACCCTTCGGGAGCGTCAACCGATCGATCTTTCGAGAGACCTCTTCTTCGATTGCCTGCGTCAGATGCTTCTGTCGTTTCACCTCAATCACATACACACATTTCGGCAGTTGGACGAGCAAGTCGATCTGCACACCTTCTCCACGTTTACCACCTCGACGGAAGTACGGCGCGACGGACTCAACATTCTTGCCGATCAGCCCGATCTCACGGGCTATGGCGCGAAAGTTATTCAGCACCAGATTCTCGAACTGCAAGCCCATAATCGCATCCCAGCCGGGCAATGACTCAAGTGTCGTATACTTGAAAACACCTGCCCGTATCGCAGCCGTCTTCGGCTCGATGTACGTGAGATAAAAGCGCGTATAGTTGTCTTTCAGGCGATAACGGACCTCCCGCACCCGTTTGCCCGTTTCGGGATTGATTCCCTCACCCGGCGCGACAAAACCGGCCTCAACCAACTCGGCGAGATCCTTCGAGAGATGTCCATTGGGATCACTGCCGAGCTTCACCGCCAACTCGGACACACTGGCAGGACCTTCGGACAGGGCGGTGACAATTCGCTTTTTGGAAGCGACAGTCGAATCGAAAACATCGTCAAAAATTCGATTGAAGTCTTTAAAGAGATACCCGTTCGCGTCGAAGCAAAGTCTCCGGATATTATCATCGGCCGAAAGCGACGGATCAAGTTCCGACAAATATTTGGGAACACCACCGGTAACCGATAGCGCGTCGAGTATTTCACGAAGCGCGGTGCGCTTCAATCGCGCCCCCCAAAAAGCGAGACAGTCATCAATGGGGAGTTCTTCCAACGTGATATCCAGCGAGAGTCGTCCGACATAAGCTTTGGACTTTTGGATATTCTGTTGAATCCACGCCGAGACACTTCCGGCAACAACAAGAATGAGCTTGGATTTCTTGGACAACTGTGTATCCCATGCCGTCTTCAAGAAGCCGGCAAAAGCGGAATCGTATCTACCCATCCACGAAATTTCATCCAAAAAGACAATTGTCTTCTCTCGTCCGGAAATTGCCTCCGCCAATGCGTCAAAGGCCTGCGCCCATCCGTCGGCCTTGGCCTGGACTCGTCCCGTCGCATGGGACAACCGTTCGCAAAAGTTCTCGATTTGCCGCGCATTGGTCATCTTTTCGTCCGGAGGCAACCCGACAATCTCAATAAACTTGCACGATGAACGTCGCGCAAATTCTTCGACCAACGTCGATTTCCCGATACGACGCCGGCCGGCGACGACAACCATTGACGACGTGGACTTACGCCATAACGCCTGTAATTTCGCTAGCTCTTCCCCTCTACCGATAAATTTCATACGCGTAGTATTACATATTCAACCGATAAAGTCAATCAACTTCGGGCGACTATTTTGAATTTTGCGATTTAGTCGCCCGAAATCCTGTCGGCTGGCGGGGCGATTGATAAGCGGCTACTGTGGTAGTCTACTGTGATAGTCAGGTGTGACCCTGTGTGATCCGGCGATCGCCTTCGTGAGGGGTGTTATATGGTTTTAGCAGGATTGCCAACAACTATTGAATTCGGGATCACATCCTTTGTCACAACAGATCCCGCCCCCACCATCGCACCTTCGCCGATTGTAACCCCCGGCAAGATCGTCGCATTCGCACCAATACTTGCGCCTTTCTTTACCGTTGTCCGCATGAAAGCATCTGGATAGACTTTCGAGCGCGGATGCTTATCATTCGCAAAGGTCACGTTTGGCCCCAGAAAAACATTATCCTCAATTGTCACACCATCCCACAACTGAACCCCGCACTTAATTGTCACGTTATCGCCGACGGTCACGTCGTTCTCTATAAATGTATTGGCGCAAATATTGCAATTTTTGCCAATGCGTGCCCCCGCCAACACAACGGAGAACTGCCAAATCTTCGTGTCATCACCAATGTTTGACGAGTGGACGTCTGATAGAGGATGTATGAATACACGCATGCGCAAAGCCTTTCACAAGTGCTAAATTACCTCAACATTTCCGTCAGGACGCAGCGCGACCTCACGCCCATGATCTGCAAGATACACATGGCCTTTATAAAGGACAAGATGATCCACGTAATCGCCGATCCTAACACGCTTCTGCAAGTGGACTACTCGCCGATTGTCAAGTGTCCGTGGGAATTGAATGCGCCGTCACAGACTGTAAACAACTCGACTTTCATTTGCCAACCTCCTCTCGTCCAGAGCAGATTCTTCTAAACTCCTCGTAGCTGCGGACATAATCGGACTCATCGTAGTGCTCGCTCGCAAGAACCAGAAGTACGGCGTCCTTCGAGAACTCCTTCATCTGATGCCAGACCATGCCTTCGACCAGCAAACCCTTGTCCGGCCAATCAAGGCGATGTGAACTCTTGGTGCCATCCGGCATCTCACAGTCAATCGTACACGCGCCAGATGTGCAAATCAGCATTTGCCGATTCCTATGATGCGCATGATTGCCACGCACCGTCCCAGGCGTCGTATCAAAAATAAAAAACGTCCGCTTGATCTCAAACGGCACCAGTTCCGACACACCCTCCTGAATGATCAGGCGACCGCGCTCATCACCCCTAACAGGGAAAGTAACATCTTTAACATTAGCCAACATGATTCGTATTATACACTATTTATCTGCCATACGCCTAGCGATCGACAACCTGCATGTGACTGCTGCCGAATCGGAAGTGTTTGTTCTTTATGACAATCTCGATATAATCCAGTGGATAAATTGTGTTCTTAACCCGTCTTATAGCACACCCCCATCCCAAGGAAAATGACCACCGCACTTTGTTAATGCCATCTTCAAAAACCGCCAAGTGCGCCAGATCACCCTTCCGCACCAGCTGCTCATGCTCATGCCGCATTGTCCTGCGATTAAACTCGCCCATTCTCGCTCGCTGCTTGATGCTGTTCGCCGCATGCCACCGATACCGAAAAGTGTGTTCGGGCACAGCTCGATACTTCGCGACCTTCGAGACTTGCAGATGCATCCAGACATCATCTAACGGCGTTTCCTGAGAATAAGGGAGCGCGGTCTGATAAGCCGTGCGGCGCAGCAGCTGTCCATTGGGGATGTGATTCGTTCGGATGAACTGATGGTAACTCCCGTAGCCGGGGCTATTCTCGGCAATGCCCGTCTTTACCGTCAGATATTCATTGAAGGTCTTATACTTGGCCTCCGATTCTTGATACACACAATCACGATTGTTATTCCAATAGCAGTGACGGCCATCGCCATCCATAATCTCATTCTGACCAACCACCAGGCCAACTTCTGGGTCCGACATTGCACGCATCATGGACGAGATCGCCCGAGGAAGATACATGTCGTCGGATGCCAGAACAGCGACGAACTCACCTCGGGACATCTCAAATAACTCGTTGAGCGTCAGGACCATGCCTTTGTTCTCGCGCCGGACCATCACGACGCGTTCAATACTCTGCTCGCACTCGTCCCTTAGGCGTTGAGCGATATCCCATGTTCCATCCTTTGAACCATCATCGATGAGAACAAGCTCTAGCCGCGGCCAATCCTGCTCAATGACCGAGCGAATGGCCTGTTCAATGTATCGCTCGTGATTATATGCCGGCACAAGTATGGAAACAAGAGGTGTCATCATATTTCCTCCCGATCTTTACGCTTAAAGGAAATAACACACCGGACCTTTGGCCATACATCAAACGACACCTTGCATCTGCGACGCTTTTGGCACTCGCTCACTTTAATGTCGTCAAGAAAACGCCACTCCCAATTCGTCTTGCGGCAGTCGTAGTCATTCATCATGCGCCTGACCTGCTGAACAACCACACCCTGATCCTCGGTCTGAATCTCGTCGGATTGTTGCCCGAAGTGCATATAGCGCAATGTAAAACGAGCTTTGGGAAACCGGGCGGAAAGCACCGCGACAAGTCTTTTCAGCAAATCAACCGAGACATCGACTTGAGTTGCCAGGACAAGGAGAAAATCTCCACCTTGCGAGAAGGCCGAAAGAAGCCGCTCGACACGCTTTCGCACGGACGCAGAGACTGTTTCATAGGCACCAGGAACTTCTACCGATTCTTTAAAATGATTTACGAACCGATAGCCGGATGCCGTGTCAATATACTGCTTTACATCCGCATGCGCTGGCGCATACTCCTTGTCGCCAGGATGCATCTCAATCAGGTTTTCTCTTCTTAAGAGATCTGGAAACCCACGGCCTACTTCATCAATCCAGAATCGTATCGGCCGATCATCTACGAGATAGACCCAATCAAACGGCAAAGAATAGGGGCGCTTCTCCCGAAAGCGAAGATTGTGCGCAACTGCGCAATTTCCACCCAACGAGACGACCAATGTGTGCGTCATGATCTTTCTGTCCTTAAGAGGTGCTTCCTCATGTGCGAGGCTATCCGCGCGACAACATATCCCAGAAAACAAGTGGCACCATACTTGGCATAACGCCGTTGGCGCTTCAGCACCCGAAACGTCCTTCTCTCTTTTGCGGAACGATAGTCTTTAACCGATATTGACGCAAGAATCTTGCACGATTCATCCGCTTCCACCGCATACGGATACAAAAGCTTACCTCTCTTCTTATAGTCGTACCCAACAGACGTGACTTCAGGCGACAGTTCCCTTGTCTGACGCTGCGCATATGACACACCGGGCAAATGGTGCCCATACAACAAATGGAATTCCTTGCCAGGGAACCTATGTTTCAGGATCTCAACCGTCTTCAGCAAATCAGCATCTTCCGTCAACGTGTCAATCGGTGTCGCAAGGAAGAACACAAGTATGCGCTTGGATCGCTCAATCTGGTTGAGAAATCGACTGATCCGACGCCGATATTTTTCTTCCACGCCGGCAAACGATTCCGACAGGGGGACATTCCTCGGAAAATCATGATTGAAAACGATACCCGTCTCCACATTTTCCCAGATGTCTGTCTTATGATCGTCTGGCGGCTTTATCGCCACCAAGGCATCTTTCCGAATCCAATCCTTAAAGTCTTCGGCGATAAGCTGCGCCCGTCCAACAAGCGTTGAGCCGTAAAGCCAGTCAAACGGAAACGACGCATACTGTAGGCCGGCCTGCCGCAATGCCTGAGTTGCCGAACAGGCCGATCCTAGGCTAAACGCAAAATCATATTTCTTTCTCAACATTAGCGTTTCCTTCTTCATTAGCGCCACATCCTCACCCAAGACCTGATCTTCAAGATCGGCAATCCCAGACATTTGATCTGGGTCTTGCGATTCTCCAGACGGATGTCCAATAATGGTAGGATCCCGAAGAGTCGAATGCGCCAGGTTCGAACCGCCCGCATCTCAAACTCATTCCACAAGACCGCATTGACCGTCTTGTTCAATGCACGCACGCGATGACCGCCCACCAGCATGCGATCCGCTTGCGTATTAGACGTGTTGCTACCATGACTCCGCCGAAGGAACAAGACTTCCTGAAGATTGCTGAACTTGGTTACTGCGACAAGCCGACACCAAAGGCCGTAATCTTCGGCTGGCGAGAAATAGTCCTCATAGCGAATATTATTGTCCATGAGAACAGACCTCCGGATCATCGAGGCCGAGTGGGCCACGGCGCAATCCCACATCAATGTAATACGAATATCCTCATCGCGCTCAAGATACCGCGAAACCTTCGAACGTCCAACCGAGCCCGTCCACGAACCAACCACGCCATAATCCGGATGCGCGTCCAGAAACGCAACTTGCTTTTCGAAACGCGTCGGAAGTGACAGATCGTCATGGTCAAAGACGGCAAGATAGTCACCCCGAGCCCTTTCAATAAGCCGATTGCGCGAGGGCGTGATACCCAGATTGCGTTCATTCTTCAAATAGACGATCCGAGGATCGGCATAACTTCTGACAATCGTCTCCCGCGAATCTTCCGGACAGTCATCTAGGATCAAGAACTCGAAGTCGGTATAGGTCTGCGAGAGAATTGAATCTATCGCCTCCCGAAGAAAAGTCTCGGGGGTGCGGTAAACCGGCATTAGAACAGATACTTTCGGCATATACAACCTTACTTAAACCCACGTTTCGCATGCAAGTAAACATCCTCAAGCGCCGCAAGGGGCGAATGCCTTCGTAGCCCATGGTGCCCATAGATCCGAATGGGATGCGCAGGATCCACGGGCGTAACCGGCTGGTCCTTCGACGCTTCAATCACGGCGATGATCTGATCCCAGAAATTATACTTCTCCAGAATCAACCGCTTCGCTTCCAGAATCGCATCTCGCCGCTTCTCGTACTCGCCAGCGGCGATTGAACTTTTGATGATCTTTACGGCTTCAACAGGATCGTCAATGGGAATCGGTATCACGCACTCCGGCGGCAGGCACTCCCCAATCAGCGGATCGCCGGCATAGAACGGCAGACATTCACAGAGAAGCGCGTCGGCCAGTTTTTCCGTCCAATGATGCGGACCGATGTGATTCTCGATCGCAACATGATACTTGTACGGATCCATGACCTCAAACTTCTTGCCGAATGCACGTACACCACGACCATACCATTCGAACCCATCAACTTCGCGACGAAGGGTCTCCATCAAGGCAAATCGCGCCGCATGCTTCGTGTGCTTCATCTGCTTGTTCGAGCACACGGCTGAGATTAACTTCGTCTTCGGAGGCAAGACGACGGTTGCATTCTCCGGATAGGACCGATCATTAAACCAGAAGAAATACCCACGTCCGAGATGGTAATGCGGATGCCGCTCGGCCTCCGGCGGACGATTCGTCAGCAGATGGCCAAACTGCCGCGTAAAAGACTTTGAATAACTCTTGACCGATGTTGGCTCCCACGTACAGAAGATCGTTCGTTCCTTCGGACAACGAAGCGGTTCGTAACCGTTGATCAATGTTCCTACACGCTTATCGGAGACATCTTCATAAGACACAAACCAATCATAATCCGTACACGCACAGTCGTACGTGAACTGATATCCCGCGCGGTGTTCATAAATCACATCTCCCACCGATGCAAACTGCCCCACCATTACTCGTATCTTCGTCATCTGCATCCTCAAACGCCTCAACGCGTTTTATTCTATCAGATCAATCCCAAGGTGTCAAACACATCAGCCAGAACTCATGTCAGCACCGCAAGCATCGTCGCTAGATGATAACGACCCGAAAGACAAGCCATATAGATTGCCCGTTGAATCGAATTGAGTCCAACCGGTTTGAAATCGAAATCGCGCCCGAGTTCAGCGAAAAAGCGACCTGCCGCAACAAAGAGTTCCTTTCGCAATGCTGCATCCCTGTTTTTCTTCAGGTTCTTGCGGATACACATGCGGTAAGCATCTTTCGCCAGCTCCGCACGATACTCGGCCTCGAGGTTCTCGGGGATGCGCCCCGTCAGCAAATACTCTTTACACGAAAGACGAATGCGCAGCGTCGTCGAGGCGAAGTACTTGCGCTGATTGAGTGTGCTCGTCGCCGAGTTTGGATTCGGTCGATAATAATAAAAGCGCCCCGGGACAATCACCTTACGTTCCATCCTTTGATGGACCTCGAAGTTGAAGAAAAGATCTTCTTCGAACGCGAGTCCCGCGCGAAAGCGAATCGAGCCAACAACATTACGTGTGTAGAGCTTGTTGATGACATTGATCCAGCGCCCCGGCGATGTTCGCTTGAGAACATAGAGCGACTTGTCCGTCACCAGCGTCTCCTCGCCGTCCCACTCGCATTCGGCAATGTCCGCCCCCGTCCGCTTCATCGCCTCGACGAGCTTCGCATACATCTCGGGCTTGACCGTGTCGTCCGAATCGAGGAAGGCAAGGGCATCGATGTCGTCCGCCAGATCGTCCATCAGCCGATTGCGCGTCACCGAGACGCCCGCATTCGCCTGAGAGACAAACGTGACTTCGGGATGTACGGCCGCGTAATCCCGCAGAATCGCCAACGAACCGTCCGACGAGCCGTCGTCACGGCAATGAATCTCGAAACCGTCGCCCCCAGCGGCAACCCGCGCTCCAGCGGCTAGCGCCGAATCGAGGCAGTCGCGAAGGAACGACTCCGCGTTATAGACTGGTATCAGGAGTGCGATCTTCATAGGCGTTGACAGCGGCGATCACTGCGGCTACCTCGTCATCGGTCATGACTGGCGAGATCGGCAAAGAGATGATGGTGTCATGAATTTCTTCCGTAATCGGCAGCGAAAGCCCGTGCCATTCCGTGTAGGCCGGCTGCCGATGCGGCGGGATCGGGTAGTGAATGACCGTCTGAACACCCTTCTCCGTCAGATACGACTGAAACGCGTCACGATTCGCCGTCCTCACGGGGAAGACATGATAGACGTTGTCCTTTTTGCCAGTCGGCGCTTCGGGGAGCGTGATGCGCGGGTTGGCAATCTCGCGGCAATAGCGCGCGGCAATCTCGACGCGCCGGGCGTTGTCGGCATCCAGAAGCGGCAGCTTCACACGCAGATAGGCCGCCTGGATTTCGTCCAGTCGCGAGTTCGTGCCACGATAGGGGAAGTGGTACTTCACGTCGCTGCCGTAGTTCCGAAGCGCCCGAAGCTTCTCGGCGAGCGCATCGTCGTTCGTCGTCATCGCGCCGCCGTCGCCAAGACAGCCGAGATTCTTGCCGGGGTAAAACGAGAAGCCCGCCGCATCACCTAGCGCGCCGCAGCGCGTCTCACCGCAGTACGCGCCATGTGACTGCGCACAGTCTTCGATGACCTTGAGCCCGTGCTGTCGCGCAATCGCCGCGATCGCCGCCATGTCGCACGTCCGTCCGTAGAGATGGACGACCATGATAGCCTTCGTACGCGGCGTGATCGCCGCCTCAATCCGCTGGGGATCGATGAGATACGTGTCGAGGCGCGGCTCGACGAGAACCGGCGTCGCCCCGTTCGCGCTGATGGCGATCAGCGAGGCGATGTACGTGTTCGCCGGCGCGATAATCTCGTCGCCCGGTCCGAAGCCATACGCCTGAATGACAAGCTTGAGCGCGTCAAGGCCGTTCGCGCAGGCAATCGCATGCTTCACGCCGCAATAAGCCGCGAACTCGCGCTCGAAGGCCGCATCTTCCTGACCAAGCAAATACCAGCCGGAATCCAGCACACGCTTGGCCGCGGCGTCCAGCTCGGCGCGCTGACGTTCGTTGATCGCCTTAAGGTCCAGAAACTTAATCATATTTTCCTCGATTTCTTATTGAATAATATTAGACAGCTCGTATCACAAAGAGCACTCGCGCGTACGCCTTGAGCACCGCATGATAGGCGTCAAAGAACCAGCCGATCGCGATTTTCAGATTCGTCTCTTCCGGAAGCCGACCATTCTCGAGGAGCCCCAGCTCCTTCATCGCCCGACGGAAGACGTTGCGCTCGGGTCGGTGTGTCCATCGCGTCGGCTTGCGATTGCCGACATAATGCACGATGACCGGATCCAACATGGCCTCGAGCATCTCTTTAGGCGGGAACACGCGCCATTCCTTCACAAAGGGATTGAGTTTGGTGAGGCGCTCAAGCCAGCCATCCGTGTAGTTGTACTTCGGCGGAATGCGCTTCGTGCGGGCACCATAGACCCTGTTCTGCGAATCCTGATCTGTATTGATAGCGATGTCCTTGTGAGCCCCGTACCAAGCAATCATCTGATCGGACATCTTCTCGCGACGAAAGGCATCAAGATCCAGGACCGTGCAGGCGTTGTTAAACGAATAGCCCGCCTCCTCCGGCCATCCCGCGTCTATGAGATACTGACGATGCTCGCGGCGGCTCTCGTTCACGGCCGCCGCCACATATCCTTCTGCCGCGAGATCCATGTCGAACAGTTCGCCCAGATCGCGACGGATCAGCATGTCGATGTCGATGTAGACGATCTGTCCCGTCACATCCGCCGGCAACAACTTGTCGCACACGGGAAACGCCCAAAGCAGGGGAACGGGCGCACCATTCATGGAAAACGTGTCGCGATATCGCGCAAAGACATCCGTCACGTCTATAAAGCAAACGCTCGCATACGGGAAGCGGTCGACAATCGACTGGATGCGCGCCTTGCAACCCGTCTCGGCAAAGGCCTGATTGTGCGCGACATAAATGGCGATGGGTTTCGTCGGATCGTTCGTCTTGAGCAACGTGTAGACGGCGACGGAAAGCAGCGTGATGCCGCGCTCGTCGGAATTGAAGAAGACCTGCCGTTTGTTGGCCATGATTGTCACCCCACTTTAACCTTGCCGATACAGAAGGCGAAGCTGAAGAGTCCGCCCAGGCGAATGCTGAAGCTAAAGACCGTCGAGACGCCGCAGCGCGGCAAGAGATAGATCTCGACGCGGTTGAGCTTGAACTTACCCGCGAAGAAGCTCGGGCCCTTTCCGTTTTCCTCCGCATAAGGATAGGGAACGAACGCGAGCGGCCTGTCGACCTTGATCGTATCAATCGAACCGTCGAGATCGCCGCGGGCCAGGAACTCCTCGAGCGTCTCGCCCGTGATCGCGCGCAGGTTCTGCCGCGTCTCCGGCTCGTTGACGGACGCATGCAGCACGTTCGAGTGCTTCGTCAGCGCCCGGCACGCGACCTTGAAATTGTAGACGTTCATGTTCTCAAACGCTTCGGGAATGCCCAGCTTCTCGCGATCCTCGAAGACCGGTTGCGCGTCACGCACGACGATCACGCGGAACGGACCCGAGCCCGAACGACGCTTCTTGCCGACCCACATGCCCCACGACTTCCAGCCGTAGAACGCGGCAAAGTTCCGAACGAAGTCCTTCTTGCGCCAGGAGACGTCGAACTGCTTGAGGATCGTGAAGCGTTCCGCGATCTTGCTCGTCAGCATCTCGACTTCGTCCATCCCCCTGGACCAGACGACGAAAAGGAAAATCGACTTAGAGTCCATACGTCTCCCGTATGTGCTTCAAATATCGCCGCGCCTTGCGACGGAGTTTCAGCCGACGCCAGAACGCGCAGTACTTCTCGATGGGAATCGCCGTCTTCGGTGTCGGCTCGAAATCGACGATCTTCGTCTCAACCCGTCCGCCCGGAAGCAGCCACGTATGGAAGTTGCCCGGTTCGTAGAACGGCGCCGAGACCCTTGCCAACACCTCCAAAAGTTCTTCCGCCTGACGCAAAATCTCGCGTTGCGTTTCCTTGGAAGTCTGACGTTTGATCTCAAACTCGTACGGGATGATCGCCATTCCGTCCGGATTCGTGAAGTAGGTCTCAAGAATGCCATAGCCCCATTCGGCATCATGGACCAACTCGACGACAGGCAACAGATGGGAGCGAATCAACGGCGATTGTTTCACCCAGAACGACTCGTAACGGCGAACCTCTTGCGCCGACGAGTTGCGCACAATGTCAAAACGGTTCCGCTCGATCTCCTTGCGTATCTTCGCAGGGATGCGCTCGCTGTCGTAATATTCGCGCGGCCAGTAGAATTTCACACAGTAGCCCGTTTCGCCGATCTTCAGGCAAATGCGACGCGTCCCGCCCCAGCCGACTTTCTCGAGAGGATACTTCGCACGGACTTCCGAGAAGTCCTTGCACTCGTGGAACGCCTTCATGTGAGCAACTCCATATCGAATCCGCGTGTGCGAGTCTATCTACAGCCGTTCGTACATGGCATCTTTCAGATGGCGCGTCTTGGAATCGAAGTTGAGGCCGATCGCCCAGATGGGGATGTTACGGGCGCGATAGGGCGCGGCGTAGTCCTTCTCGTGAATCTGGGCGAGTGCCGCGTCGGCCGACTCATCAACCTTCAGCTCGAAGATCCAAATTCCCGAAGGATGTTCGGCGATGAGATCGCTCCGTCCGACGGTCTGCGTGACCTCCGGATCATAGCGAAAGCCCTGCGCCGCCAGAAGCGCACAGAGCGGACGCTGATACGAGAACTCGTTCTTGCGCTCGTCCGACTCGTGCGGGCCGTACGGAAGCTTCGCGTAGAGGGCCTTCAGTCCGTCAAAGAAGTCGCCCCACTTTCCGGCGCGGAGCTTGACGCCGAGAGACGCCGACCACTGTGCGTCGCGCCCCGCCCACGCGCCCGCGAGAAGCGCGGCCATGTCGCGCTTCACCTCCTCGTCAGGAACGCGGAGCTGGTAGAGCCCCTGCGAATAGTCCGCAATCGTCAGATAACCCGTTTGATAAAGCATGCCGATCGGGCTCAAGTTATCAAGGTCGCTCACGTCGAAATCGGACTCGCCTGCCGAGACGACACCGTCAAGGTCGACCTGCAGCGCCCCTTCGCGCTTGATGTAGTTCATCAGCGTCGAGGCGCGGCCCGTCTGCGTCCACGTGCCGCGAAACTCCGAACTCCGCTCCGCAAACGTAAGACCCGTTGAAACGGGATTGTACACCGTAATGGCATTATCGATTGAAAACCGATACCCGTTGTACCAGCGTTTCAGCTCGGCGCGGTAGTCGGCATCGGAAAGTCCCATCACCTTCGCATGCGCCGCCATGTGCTCGCCGAAATAAAGATCGAGCTCCTCCTCGGTATAGCCGAGCATCGCCGCGTATTCGGGTTTGGGCGAAAGATCCGTCAGGTTCGAGAGCGCCGAGAAGACGGACATCTTCGTGAACTTGGAGACGCCCGTGATCATCAGAAAGCGGATCATATCCGTCTTGCCTTTAATCTTCCCGTAGAACCCCGAAAGCTCATTGCGAATAGCATCCGCCTCCGCAGGATTTGCCAACGCCCGCGCCACAGGATCGTCATACTCGTCGATCAGCACCACACAGGGTGTTCCCTGCGCGTAATGCCATTCAATGGCGTTCAGGAAATTAACAGATGGTGTTTCGTTCTTATCATAGGCGTACCCCGACTTGTTGATGGCCGTCTTCAGAACGGCCGGCATCTCAGCCATGAACTCCGAATGGGAGGATCGTGCGCATAGCGAGAAATCAAGATGAATGACCGGATGCACCTTCCAATCATAGTCGGTCGCGTCGATCTTGAGCCCCTTAAAGAGCTCGCGCTTCCCCTGGAAGATCGCCTTGAAAGTCGTAATCATCAGCGACTTACCGAAGCGTCGCGGGCGCGCAATGAAGAAGAGCTTCCGCCCTGCGTCCGTCACAAGGCGATGAAAATAGTCCGTCTTGTCAACGTAAATACAATCGCCCTTCCCCATCGTGCGAAGGTCGGCAAAATCATTGGCATTCTCGGCTATCGTCTTCATATGTGTATTATATCACATTTCATACCCATCCCATGATCCACGAGATTTCCTGCAGCAGTTCCTTAAGTTCAGGAAACGCCTTCATGCCAATAACCCCAAATCGAATTTGAGCGGCTTCTTCAGAACGATTGTCTCACACGAGCCGTCGAGCTTCTCCGCGAGGAATTGTTCAAGCGTCTTACCCGTGAGAAGCCAAAGCTGATAGCGCGTCTCGGGCAATGTTGTTGAACTGTGCACACGCCAGCGCTTGCCGGCCCAGCGGCGGTACATGTGCTTCGTCTCGACCATTTTCTTATTCTCCTGCGCCGGCTTGAGCGGCGTCGGATCCTGGTCCTCAATCATAATCACGCGAAAGGGTCCCGTTCCACAGATCCAGCATTTCCGCAGCCACGAGAAGAACGCGATGTGGCGATAGAAGAAGGTGAAGTTGTGGATCGCGTGATACCACGGCCAGCGGATCTCGTATTCCTTGAGGATCGTGAACTTCGACGCCAGGTCGGCGCGGATCTTTTCCTCGAACTTCCGTCCCTTCGCCCAGACGATGAAGAGATAGACCTTACGCATCGCGAGCCGCCTCCTTGACGTAATAGCCGCCGTTCTTCGGGGCTCCGCGAAACTCCAGACGCCCCTCGGCGATGAGCGCCGCCAGGTTGCGGTCCAGTGTTCGGGCCGCAATCGACAAGGCCTCCGCCATCGCTTTCCGCCGGCAGCCGGGATGCGCGGCGACATAGGCGTTTACTTCGCCACGCGTCGAATTTACTTTGCCATTTACTTCGCCACTTCTGGAATTTACTTCGCCATTTACTTCGCCACACTCGATCTCGACCTGACCGTTCTTGGGATTGTAATTAACGCCGACCGTCACGATCCGGCGCGTATCCGAAGCAAAGGCGTCGGCGTAACGCTTCGCTGTAATCTGCCGAAGCGCAAGCTTCGCGGTCTTGCCGTACTTGAATTCGAAGATGCAAACCGTCCGTTCGGTCTCGACGACCGCATCGGCGCGCCCTTCCGACGACTCGAGTTCGGGCGTGATGTCGGCTCCAGCCATCTTCATGAAGAGCAGGAAGTAACGTTTAGCCTCGGCCTCGTTTTTGAGCTTCCACTCATGCGGCACCATCGCAAAGACGGACGTCATCACGCGCGTGAGAACATCTTTGGGGTTTTCTGCCTCCAGCTGGCGCTTGAGTCCCACGGCCTGCGAGGTGAATGTGTTGGCGTTGTCCTGAAGCAGGCTGTCCACCAGCCCGTCATAGATTGCCAGACGCACTTCACGGTTCGGAATGCCCAGGACCAGCTCGCCGCTTGGATCGACATCCTTAATCGTCAGGTATCCGCCCTGATACATGAGCGTCGCAAACGGCAGTGTCCTCGCGTCACAAACATCCAGCTTCTTCGGAAAGACCTTGATCCCCTCAATCTCGTCCGGCAGTTTCCCGAGCTTGCGCAATCTCTCGACGATCAGCGTCGCGCTGCCCGTCGCGTCCCAGAACCCGTAGAAGCGACGTTCCTGAAGGGCTCGTCCGACCGAGACCGGGTTGCAGACGCGCACCTCGCTCTCTGGCGAGAAGCGGTAGCTGTCGTACCACGCGAGGATATCCTCCACGATTGCCGACGGCGTCTTCCCCTGTTTCTCGGCAAACGCCCGGACATGCGGCTTGAAGACACGCTCAAGCTCAGCCCGCGTGTAACCCAGCAACGACGCGTAAATCGGCGACATCGAAATGTCTGTCAGGTTGTTCATCCCCGAGAAGACGGAAAGCTTCGTGAACTTGCTCACGCCCGTCATCATCAGGAAATGCAGTCGATGCGCATTGCTTTTGAGGACGCGGTAGATTGTCTGAAGGCAACTGCGCATCTCCTCAAGTTCGTCGGGCCGGTCCAGCAACCCCGAAATCGGACTGTCATACTCATCGACAAGGACAACGATCTTCCCGTCTCTCGACGTCGTCGCCAGGGCTGCGATTCTATCCTCCAAAGCCCTGGCAGCGCTTCCACGAGAACCCATGTGCGCACTGAACTGCCGCTGAAAGTCTCCGACGCCTCGCGTATTGTCATATCGCGACATGTCCAGACGCAAGACGGGTCGCTCTTCCCAGGCATAATCCGACTTGGCGATGTCGAGTCCCTTGAACAGCTTGCGGTTTCCCCCGAAGATCTGCTCAAGCGTCGAAATCATCAGCGACTTGCCGAAGCGACGCGGACGCGACATGAAGAAGAATCGCCCGTCCACGCCGGAAACCATCCGTCGCAACAGGGCCGTCTTGTCAACGTACACATACCCGTACTCGATGAGTGTGGGGAAATCGTACGTGTCTGTGACAATCGGCTTCATCCCTTGGCCGCCTCCCGTTCGGCGAGCTGCGCCAGGTCTTTTTCCGTCGGCTTCTGACGAAAGTAGTTGTAGTTCAGCACCCAGCACGAGGGATGACGACGAATGACGCGTTCAAGCGCAAGTGCGCAATTCTGCGTGAAACGCCAGATGTCGCGCGCCGCCTCCGGCGGATACGTCGTGATCTCCTCGCAGCGATAGCGGCCGTCCTTGAGCGGATGCGACCAGGCGACGATGGTCGAGGCCTTCGCCTTTGCCGCGAAGAACGCGGGCGCCGCGGAGACGGGAATGGGCTTGCCGAGGAAGCGGATCCAGATGCCGCCCTTGTCGGGCGAGACTTTCTGGTCGACGAGAAGTCCGAGCGACTTGCCCGCCTTGATGCCGGCCATGAGCGGCTTGAACGCGCCGTCGGCCGAGACGATTTCCTGGCCGATCGACCGACGCGCGGCCATGAGAAGCTTCGTCATACCGCTTGTGCCGATGTTCTTCGCGACAGACATCATCTCGTGTCCCTCGAGATACGCGAGTTGCGAAAGGATCTCCCAGCAGCCGATGTGGCCGGAGACCGTGACCGCCGGCTTGTTCGCAGCAAGCCAGGTCTTGCCTTCGGGCGACATCTCGCCGGTCTGGCGACACCGCGCCTTCGCATTGACGAGTGTCCAGAACGCATACCCGACCGACCGCGCCATATTGCGGTACGAGCGACGGATGATCAGCTCCTCGGCCCGCGTCGGACGATACGGACCGCTGTCCGGATCGAACTTGACCGTCCCCTCGTCACCCGTGCACGTCCCACGGATGATGTGCAAGTTCTCAAGCGCCCGCCGCTTGCCGCGTCCGTCAAAGCGATACATCACCCGCGAGAGAAAATCGCAGAAGCCGAACAACGCCCGCCGCGGGAGCGGCGTGATGATGGCCAACGCCAAGCTGATGCCGATCCACTCGATCGGCACCAGCAGGGCTTTCCGGAGCTTCTTGTTGCGTCGCGACATACGGACGAAACCGCCGTCG
Organism: uncultured Verrucomicrobiota bacterium; assembly: GCA_945834475.1. Classification (GTDB taxonomy): domain Bacteria; phylum Verrucomicrobiota; class Kiritimatiellia; order RFP12; family UBA1067; genus UBA1067. Next base: position 54,227 of record CAMAHK010000001.1, on the reverse strand, counting down.
CCTTACTTCTTACAGCTCTTCTTCGCGCAGGGCTTCTTCGCGGCCTTGATGACCGGAATCTGCGCCGCGGCAACGGACTGGCCGAGGCGACGGGCCTTCTCGTCAGGCATGAAGATGTCGATCTTCTCGGCCCACTCGGGATAGACGTCCTTGAGCATCGCCTTCGCGGTCTCGAGGATGATCTCACCGCCGAGACCGGACGTGACGCGGCCGAGGATCATCATGTTCTCGTAATCGTAGAACTCGTTGTACCACGGAATCGCGTGCGCAAGGAAGCGGCCGATCTGGATGTAGACCTTGAGCGCCTTCTCATCGCCCTTCTCCATCGCGGCCTGGACGACCTTGAGGCGCTCGGGGAGCTTCATCTCCTTCGGGAACTTGAAGCCGTACTTCTGCGCGAGCCAGTTGACGGCCTGCTGCGAGAACGCCATCGCGCCCACGCCTGCGTCACCCGACCACTCGCACTTCGGCGCGCAGGGGTTGAAGTCGACCGGCGCGAACGCGAGCTCCGAGATGCGGCCCGTCATGCGGCCCTTCATATCAACATAGCCGACGGCCTCGGAGGAGCCCATCGCGACGCCGAGGATGCCCTTCTTGTTCATCGTGATCATGCCGGCGAGCGCAGTGACGTCGCCGTCGTTGTAGATCGCAAACGGAACGCCCCAGTCCTTCTCAATGCGGAAGAACATGTTCTGCGCGGTCTCAAACTTCTCCGGGCTGTGCGTCTTCACACCACGGAAGAGCGAGGCGATGCCCATCTTCTGTCCGACGAGCGTACCGGCCGTCGAGCCGCCGATCGCGTCCACGCGCGGCAGCGCGGCCGCCGCTTCCTTAAGACCGGCGGTGAGCTTCTGGTAGTGGTACTCGGGGTCGGTCTGCGGCACGGGATCCCACGGGAACTCCTTCGAGAAGACAACCTTGCCCTTGTTGAGCGCGGAGATCTTGAAGTCGGAGGCGCCAAGGTCGAAGCCGATGCGGCAGCCGTCCGCCACCGTCTTGACGATCGCCGGCTTCTCGTTCATCTCCGGCATCTTCTCCATCGGGACGACGCACGTCTCGACGGGACGGCCGTAGATCGAGCTGAAGAAATCGTAGTCGAACGCACGCGCACCCTTCTTCGTGTAGGCCTGCGCGACCGGCTTCACCACCTTGTCAGGTCCCGCGAGATAGAGCTTCCAGCCGCCGGCGGACCAGACGATAAACTTCGCAATGCGCTCGACGACATACGAGACCGTCTTCGTCGCCTGCGGATCAAGGCGCTTCGGAATCGGGAGATCGTAGCGGTAAACCTTGCCGTTCTCACGCTCCCACGCAATCGCGACGAGATTCGCGTCTTCCTTGCACGCGATGCCGTCGTAGATCTGCCACAGCGCGCTCATCGGCGCAATGAATTCGGTGTTGCTGCACGAGCAGCCCTTCTTACCACAGGAACAGGCCATAGTCGTTACTCCCTTTTGTTGTCTGTTTGGTTAAATTCCAGATTGTCCGATCGTCCCAGTCGTCTTCCCCGTACCGCGAGCCGCCCTCGGCCGCGGCGCTTCCCCTAGATTTTATCAAATCGAATCGAATGCCGCAAGGATCGCGGGCGTCACGTCGGCGAGCGAATTCACGCGCTCGCGCAGAAACTTCGCCTTCGGTCCGCACGCGATGAACGGCACCGGATTGCGCGTGTGTCCCCGCTCGCCGATCGCCTCGATGTTGCCGTGGTCGGCCGTCATGACAAGCGTGATGCGCGCGGCTTCCGCATAGCGCACCAGTGCCGCGAGGAACTGGTCGTAGACGCGCAGTACCGCGCAGGCGCGCGGATAGTCCATAGAATGTCCCGCGACATCGGTCTGGAAGAACTCATAGAGCGTGAAGTCGTTTTCCCGCGCGACTGCAAAGAGATGTTCCGCAGCGCGCGGCGGCGTCACGACCGGCACGTCGGGATAGCGATCTTGGATCGTCTCGCGCGTGAGGTCCTGCATCACCGCCTCGCCCTTGAGGAGGTCGCCGACCGTCGACACTGTCTCGGGCATCGTGAGCGCCATCACCGTCGTCACCGACTTGAAGCGGCGGTTCACGAGGTCCTCCGCCGAGTCGACGAGATACGCGTCGGCGAAGCGCACCTTCTTGCCGCGCTTCTTGAGTTCGAGAAAGAGGTTGTTCTTCTTGATGATCTCCCGCAGCTCGGCCGGCGGAAAGCCCTCGCAGTGGCGGCCCATCGCCGCGGGACAGTTCACGCCCGTGAACATCGTCGCCTGTCCCGTCGCGGACTGCGGCAGCCCCTCGACGCCGAGGTTCGCGTCAATCGGCTTCGCATGCTTCTCGATCAATCGGAACAACGTCGGACACACCTCCTTGTTCAGCGGATTCTCCGCCGAAGGAGCTGCAAGCCCGACGCCGTCGATGAATAGGAAGATGATTTTCAAACTTCGTAGATTATACCACATTTTTCAGCCATCCTAGCTCACGGCGACGCATGCGCGCGTAGTCACGCGGACTATGATCGTCGGCTCCGCTCAAATGATCCATGCCATGGGCGACGTAGAGAAGGAGTTCCTTCGCCGCGCTCCAGCCCTTGCGCTTCGGGGCAACGCGGATCGCCTGATCGCAGTTGACGTACAGCTCGCCGTAGATGCCCTCGGGTTCGGGTGGAATTGCCTCGTAGCCTTGGGTGATGACATCTGTCGCGCCGCAGACGTTCATGATCGCGCGATGCGCCTCGTCGCTCGCCGCGTCATCCTGCAGCACGACCGTCACCTCGCGAAACGGAACGCCGATGCGCGCCGACGACCGCGCGGCGAATTCTGCCGCCGCGGCCTTCAGCTCGGCCTTCGTCAGCGCGAGGACTTTGGGCAACCGCCCCTCAACCTCAACCTTCAACCTCAACCTCACATCTTATTGAGATCCAGCGCGAGCAGGAACTCGGGATTCGACTGGGTCTTGCGAAGCGAGTTGAGAACGCTCTTCATCGCGCTTTCGGGGCCCGCCGCCGACAGGATACGCCGCAGCCCCCACGTCTTCTCGAGCTCCATCGGATCGAGGAGGAGGTCCTCCTTGCGCGTCCCCGACTTCTCGATGTCGATCGCCGGGAAGATGCGCTTGTCGGCGAGGGAGCGGTCGAGCACGATTTCCATGTTGCCCGTGCCCTTGAACTCCTCGAAGATGACCTCGTCCATCCGCGAACCCGTGTCGATGAGACCGGTTGCGATGATCGTCAGCGAACCGCCGCCCTCGATGTTGCGCGCCGCGCCGAAGAAGCGCTTCGGACGGTGCATCGCAAGCGCGTCCACGCCGCCCGTCAGGATCTTGCCTGAGTGGGGCTGCACCGTGTTGTAGGCGCGGGCCATGCGCGTGATGGAATCCATGAGGATGATGACATCCTTCCCGTTCTCGACCTGGCGCTTCGAGAACTCGAGCACCATCTCGGTGACGCCGACGTGATGCTGCGGCTCTTCGTCGAAGGTCGACGAGAGGACCATCGCCTTCGTGTTGCGCTGCATGTCCGTCACTTCCTCGGGACGTTCGTCGATGAGGAGGATGATGAGGATCGCCTCGGGATGGTTCTTTGAAATCGCGTTCGCCATCTTCTGGAGGAGAACCGTCTTGCCGACGCGCGGCGGCGCGATGATGAGTCCGCGCTGGCCGAAGCCAATCGGCGTGAAGAGGTCGATGACGCGCGTTGAGAATTCCTTGGGATCCGTCTCGAGCACAATGCGCCGCGTCGGGAACGTCGCCGTCAAGTTCTCGAAGTGAATGACGCGCGCGGCGACAGACGGCTCCTTGCCGTTCACCGTCTGCACGTTGCCGAGGACGAAGAAGCGGTCCTTGTCGCGCGGGTCGCGCACAGGGCCTTCGATGAGGTCGCCCGTACGGAGCGCGTGGCGGCGGATCTGCTGCTGCGTGACGAAGACGTCTTCAGGACACGCGAGGAAGTTGTTCTTCGCCGAGCGGAGAAAGCCGTGGCCCTCGCGGACGATCTCAAGGCAGCCGGACGCGAGCACGGCGCCGCCGTTCGCAAGATAGCGGCGGATCGCCGCGAAGATGAGCTCGTGCTTGCGGTACGAGCCGAGCTCCTCGGGATCGGCGCCGGGCATCATGCGCTCGACAATGACGGGCGACGGCCACGTCTGGATGTCGGCGAGACGATACTCCGGCAAGTCAGGATTGCGGTTCGGATTCGCCTGAGCGTCGGCCTGCGGCGCGGGCTCCGTCGGGAGCGGCGCATTAAGAAGCGGATTCACCGACTCCGTGCCGTTCGCGCCACGCAGGGGCGAGGCGTTGTTCTTCGGGCCGTTCCCGCCGTTGCCACGATTGAACTTCTTGAAGGGCTGTTTGTGGAATTGCTTTTTCTGGGCCGACGCGACAAGAGTGTCGCGTCCCCGCTTGGGTTCGAAATTCCCCTGTGAAGGTGCGGGTTTGGGCGGCGGCGGAATCGCGCCGGCAAAGACATCGAATTGATCTGACATAAGTATTAGTGGGTCTTCAGCCAATCGACAAACGCGGCGACCTTGAGCTTGAGCTCTTCGGCGGTTCCGTCGTTCGTGATCACGTAGTGGGATTTTTCAGCCTTCTCCGAGACGGGCATTTGAGCGGCGAGTCGGGCTTCGGCCTCTTCGCGGGAGTACCCGCGCGTCGTCATCATCCGCGCGATCTGTGTTTCCCGCGCCGAGACAACGGCACATATTATATCATAATCCGCGTCCCAGTGTGTCTCGAATAAGAGCGGAATGATGGCCACACCGTACCGCGGCCCGTCCTCGGGCGCGGCGTCTCCTAGCTCCCCGCCCAACCAATTCGCGATCCGCTCCCTCACAATCGGATGGAGTCGCGCTTCCAGCTCTTTGCGCTTTTCGGGATCGACGAAGACCTCGGCGGCGATGCGCTTGCGCTCGGCGGGATCGGGAATGATCTCGTGGACGATGTCATCGGCGTCAATCGTCTCGACGCCGAGTTCGTTCAGGTATCGCGCGACAAGCGACTTGCCGCACGCGATGCCTCCGGTTAGAGCAATTCGTTTCATTTCACTTGATAACATTGAACAGGTCTTCGAGAACTACCTGAGATTGAACGAGACCCGCATGGCTATTCGCTTTGAGGCCATAGGTCGTGACATACGTCAGATGAACGGCTTTTCGCGTTCCCGTCAATCGCTTGAATAGCTCTCGCCGCTCACGTGCGCGAAGGTCTTCCTCGGCATTGATTTCGTAAGCGGTCGTGGAGAAGGCGATTTCTCTCGACAATACGGCCAACCATGCGATTCTCCATTCACGATATTGACCAAATGATACCAAAATTATGAGATTTGGTCAATATCGTGATCTTGAAATTATGATTTTGACCAAATCTAACCAAATAACTTGGATTTGGTCAAAATCGCAACTCATCTAACTTCAGTTCTGCCGCTGACGGACTTCGACCTTGTAGAACCGCTGCGGCGCATCCCCGTACCGCCCGAGCCGAGGCCGTCAGGCCGACGCAGCCGAAGGCCGTGCGTCCCCACCTGCGGCGATTCCCAGCCACCCCGGCAATTTCACCGCCTCGCCAGTCCCCCGAATCGTCTCACCCGGCGTCCACACGCCCCCATTCTCCAGCGACTCGGCCGTCCAGATGACATACGCAGCCGTCATGAACGAGAACCCTGCTCCGATCACCGGCCGATCCGCCTCGCTTCAGAGACGAACTAATGTATTTGATACATCAGTTCGCATTGCACATGCTGCACTGCAGGTCTTTCAAAACAGGTCGATCTTCCAGAAACTTCGACGTTTGGTTCCTTCCCTTCTGATAACACCGAACTTCTGTAAGATCACGCTGATACGCTTGACACGACTCACCGAGGCACCCGAGATCTTCGCCAGCTCATCGGTATTTGCCTCCGGCTCCGCCGCCATCGCGCGAATGATCTTCACCTCGTCTTCTTCCGCTGCTCGCCCGAGAATCTTCGCTAGTTCAACATGGAAGTCCTCTGTCCGCAGTTTTGCCATCCGCGCTTCAACCTGCGCGACCATTGCCTCAGACGTCAGCGGATCGATCTCTGCGCCCTGCTCACCCGCCAAGCGCTTCCGCCACACCGCCTCCGCTCGTTCTCGCTGACATTCCTCAAGCTCGACATCCATCTTCTTTCGCATCCAAGAAATTAGTTCCTCGTTTGGCGGGCGAACTATTGTATCAGATACATCAGTTCGCGTTTCGTAGCCTCCGAAGACGAAGTTTATGCCGTCCAATGCCACCCGATCCCCTTTCGTCGCGGCCGCAAAAGATGTCCAGGGATAGCTCTCGTAATCTGCGGTCATGCACGCGCGCACCGGATTGAGATTCTGATACGCGGCCGAGCGGCTGAGGTTCCCTACGGACATCGCAACCTTCTTGAAGCAGTACGGCCCCGCCCACATGGTGCCGCTATGCCCGGTTCGCGCATTATAGGCGATCGTGAAGTTCTCTTTGACAATCTTCATGAACATGCCTATGTGGTACAGGCGCTTCGTCACCTCTCGAGGCGCACGATCCAAAATAAATCCGTCGACGAAGACCGCCCTCTCCTCGGGTCGCAAAAGGCCAAGCCGCCGCCCAATCTCTTCACGCGTCAGCTTCTGCGGATAAGGCAAATAGACAAGCAGGTGGAAATGATTCGTCATCAAGCACCAGCTCAAGAGCTTGATGCCGCAGAACTCGGAGATTCGCCGTACGCGGTCCATAAGATCGTCCTTCTCTTCGTCATTGAGGAAACGAACCGAATGTGCAATACGGTTGTAGAGATGATAGACGTTGTCGTGATCTTGATGACGGTTGTGGCTTGTCGTCGGATCCAACAGAATGCAGTCAGCCATGATGCGCTCCAATTACCGAACTGATGTATCAAATACATTAGTTCACCCTTGTCATTGGAGCGACGTTTTCATCGCTCAATGCGGTCTCCCGCACCGGGAACGCGCTTGCTCTCATCAATCGCGCCCTGCTGGCAGTAACCCCAGAAGTCACCCCCCGGTTTTAGGCCCACCCCTGCCACGGCTCCCTTTCAGGCTACCATTACCCGAGGCACTCGCCCCGATGATGGCGTTTCGCTTCCACAGTCTCCTCTCGAACGGCCCTGACTGTCATTAGGTATGCTTGGATTGTACCAAACTTGCGCCCACAAAGTCAATGTCGAATCAAGAATCGGGGCTGGGAGGTTGCGCGAACTAATGTATCAGATACATCAGTTCGCGACATCGCACAAGATTAATATGGCCTACAATCGGGCTTGAGGCCAGATCATTTCCGCTGACGGACTTCGACCTTGTAGAACCGCTGCGGCACATCCCCGTACCGCAGTGCGTCCCCGCCTGCGGCGACTCCCAGCAACCCCGGCAGCTTCACCGCCTCGCCTGTTCCATGAATCGGCTCGCCAGGCTTCCACTCGATCGGCGACACCAGCGATTCCGTCGTCCAAATGACATAGTCAAACCGCGCATCCGTCATAAACGAAAACCCCGCCCCAATCACCGGCCGATCCGCCTCCGTCGGCGCGGGGTTCGTTCCGTTCGGCGTCCAGGTCAACTCGTCGACGAGGATGTAGCCATGGCCCTGTTCTTTACGCGCAAAAGATTCAAAATCTACCGCATAGGAACGAGACTCTGAAAGTTTGCAAGTTACACGGAACCAAAGTCCTTCCTGAACAACATTAAAGTTTTCATCCCAATTCTCTGCCGGATACTCTTCTTTCGTGCCCATGTACTTCGTGTCTATGTAAAGCGATATCTTACAAATTGGATCACCCTCACCAACACGCCACTTAAACGAGAACGTTCCAGGGCCAACAAGATTTAAACGCATCCAGCTACTACTAACCTCCTGCGAAACGAACGGCAGATCCCGATACCCGCTTTGCGCAGCCGTCTGACCCGACACAGGATCATACCACGGAACAAAAGGTATGTTACCCGTACCCTCAACGGTGCAGTTAACGCAATGTGCGGCCTTGGACAACTCGTTGCGCGTATCCAACCAAACAGCATAGAGCGATATTTCACTTTCGTCCGTCAATCCATAAACACTCGCACCATCAGCATAGTCTGGCGTTTCTGCTAGGGGGTCTGTCGCCCATCCGATGAACGTATGTGTCTTGTGTCGGAAAGCACAGAGCGGCAGTTTGACCGGCTCATCATACGCGCAATCAGCCACGCTCGTCATCGTGCCTGAACCGCCGTTCGCATTAAAGAGGATCGTGTAGCGGTTCGCCGTCCATTTTGCCGTCAGCGTCTGGTCGGACGTAATCTTCACCGTCGTCTCTGCGGTGATTTCCGTCTTCGCATCGTACCAACCATTGAACGTATAACCCGTACGGATCAACGTCGGCAATGTCCCGTACGTCGCATCGTAGGTGACCGCGATGGCCGACGGTGTCTCGACGTCCTTCGTTTGCGGATCGAACGAAACGTTAAAGGTCTTCGCCTGCCACTGTGCCGTCAGCTTGGCGTTCGCCGTAATCTTTACCGTGTCCTCGGGCGTTACGACCGTACCGTCCGACAGTTGCCAAGAGACAAAATCGTATCCTGTGCGCGTCACTATCGGCAAGTCACCGTACATCCCGTCGTAGGTGACGTTGCGATTTTCGGCCGATCCCATTCCGCCGTTCAGATCGAACGACAGTGTGTATGTGCAGGCCGTCTGCGTCGCAATCGCGCGGATCACGATGCCCTCGTAATAGGCCTGCAGGCCGCTCATGATGAAGTTCTCCGGGGAGGAGATGTTCTTGATCGGACTCGCGCCGGGACTGGCAGACGAATAGACGACGACCGACGTCAGGCGAGTGTCGTAACCCGTGCGCGACTCGGGGGTCGCCGAAATCAGAATCGGACGGTCGTACGCCCCCATGGACGTTTCCAACCCGTTCGTCGTCACGGCCAGCTGACAGTGCGTCGTTTCGGTCGTGATCGCATACGTCTTTGCGATCCACCGTGCATAGAGCTCGCGGTCGTACGTCCACTCGTAGAGATCCGTCTCGGTGACGCGCGACGAGCCCGAACGCAAAGTCGACCAACCGTCGAAGTCATAGCCCGTTCGCGTGGCCGTCGGTAGTGTGCCAAAAGGTTCCTTGTAGTGAACGATCGCATCTTCCTGCGAGGACGTCCCCTCGTTGCCGTTGAACGTCACCTTATACGCCTTCGCCGATTTCGTGTACTCGACCACCACGGCGATTGTCGGATAGTACTTGGTGAGCGTGAAGAGTGCGCCAACGCCTTCCGTATATGTCTCCAAGCAAATGCCGGTCGCGTCGCTTCCGGCATAAACCTTGGCCTGGGCGAAAGCATAGTCGTAGCCGCTTTCAGAATTCGGCCACCATTGGATCTCGACCGGCTTCCCGAATTCGACTGTCGTCGGCGAGACGCTGACGCGTCCATTCGTCGCGCTGGACACGACCTGAACCTTTTCCGCGCTCCACCGCGCCGTCAGCGTCGTATCGGCCGTCAGCCGGACGATCGTCGTCGCATCGATACGGTCTCTCGACGGCGTTTCCCAGCCTTCGAAATGAGAACCGTCCTTTTCGGGAATCGGCAGCTCACCATAGGGCTGATCGTATGTCACCGACTTAGAGGCGACGGGTGTCGTCCCACCCGTTCCAGGATCGAAATAAACCGTCATCTTCTGAGCCACGGCTCCCACGGTAAAGGCCGTTTCCTGTGCGCCGATCGTTCCGGTTTTCGGATTCTCAAGCGTGTAGGTCGTCGTATAGCCCGTCGCCGGCTCAGCATACCAACTGTAACTTGTGCCATAGGCGACCGACTCGGAAACCGAACTCGAATTGTAGCGCGTGGTCTCTTCACCAAGCTTGTAGTAAACGCCCTTGATACCCTTGGTAATCGTCAGCTTGAAGGCGTACTTGTTGACCGTCCAGTTCGCTGTGGCCGTGACATTCGCGGTGAATGTTACCGTCTCGCCCGCGAGAATCTGCCGCGTTCCGACGAACCAGCCGTTAAAGGTGTGTCCCTCCCGCGTCGGCACGGGCAAAGCCGCCAGCTCCGTGCCGTACGTCACCTTTTGCGACGCATTCGGCGTCTGGCCGCCGTTCGCATCGAAGCGGAGCGTGTACGTCGAGGCCCTGAAGGTCGGCTGCATCTGCACGACCAGAACCGACGCCGATGCCGTCACCGTCAGTTCATTTGGATTCGCGGGATTGATTGTGACCGCGCTCTCCCCGATCGACACACCCCAGCCCACCAGCTCGTACCCCGTCTTCGGAATGGCCGTGAACGTCATCGTCCCGGTCTGGATGTCGAAGGTTTTGCCAGCCGGGGAAATGCTGCCCTTGGCCCGTTCGGTTTCGCTCAGGTTAACATTGATACCCGTTGCTTGCACAACAAGGGGCATAATCAAACAGAGGGAGCTCAAGAGCCCCCTCCGGATGACAGATCTGATCTGTGTTTGGGTCATACCATACCTTTTTAGTCGACCTGCGGGGCTGCCTTGACCTCGGCCTCGTTAGCTTGCTCTTCGTTCATCTTGAGCTCACGACCGGACGGCGTGATCAAGCGGCCCGTCACGAAGATGAGGAGGTTACGCTTGTTCGTCTGCTCGGCATGCGAGCGGAAGAGACGACCGATGTACGGCAGGTCGCCGAGGAACGGAATCTTGTCGTCCATCGCCTTGCGCTGCTCGGTGATGAGACCGCCCATGACAACCGTCGCGCCCGGGGTGATCGAGACCTTCGAGTCGATCGAGCGAACGTGGAAGAAGGGCTGTTCCATCGGCGCATCGTAGTAGGTCATGTTGTCCTTCGACGACTTCGTCAAGCCACGGAGCGCATCTTCGGCGGCTTCAGTTTCCGTCTTGATGATCCACTTCTTGGTTTCGGCCGGAATAGAACCAATGGCGTTAATCGAGTTGGCGAGACCGTCGAGAATGCCGCCAATGCCTTCGAAGCTCTGCAGCGACGAATTGCCCGTGAACGGAATCTTCATACCGTAGTTCTTCCACGTCGGCTCATCGACAACCTGGGGCTTGAGCTCAAGGTCGATCGTACCGCCGTTCGCTTCGGAATAGGTCGGGGTGACATCGAGGATAACGCCGACTTCACGCATCGTGAAGTTCTGCGGCTCGACGACCGCGAGAACGGCCGACTGCGAACCGCCCGAGTTCGAACCGCCGTTCGAGTTGCTCGACTGGAGCTGCACGTCGTAGTCCTGCGGGTAGATGTATTCGGTGACGACCTTGATGACGGCGTTCTCGCCCGACTTGGTAACGATCTTCGGCGCGGAGAGGAGGTCCGTGTCGCTGCGCTGGGCAAGCATATGGAGGATCATCGAGACGTCAGCGCTGCCCAGGAACGCGTTCACACGCATGAACTGATCATTCGTCGACGCTGACTGTCCCGAAATGTGGTTGCCAACCGTTGAGAGGTAGCGATTGTTGTTGTTATACTCGGAATCCGTGCCGCCAAAGGCACCAACGCCCAAATTGCGCTTATCGCCACCCTTCTTCCAGACACTGGACGTCGTGCCACCCGTACCAGCCGGCGTCGTCACCGTGCTGACCGAGCTAATCGTGCCGTCCTTGTTGTAGGTATACGACGTCGTCGTCTCAGAACCGGCAGTGCCACCGGAAATCTCACTCGTATAGGCGGCCTTGCTCAAGCCCAAGGCCCTGCCCAGACGCCTACCGACATCCAAGTTGTAGTCATTGTTGAGAAGCCACTCGAAGCCGAGCGAGTTGAGGTCTTCCTGCGAGACTTCGACGAAACGCGTCTCGATCTCGATGAGCTGCGGCTGACCACCGAGTTCGTCGAGGACCTTCTCGAACTCCGCGAGGTTTTCGCGCGTGTTGCGGACATAGAGCTTGCCGAGCGCCTTGATGTGCTTGATCGACGAACCCTCAGGCCACTTGACGCCCATTTCCTCGAAGAAGGCCTTCCAGTCCTGGCCTTCGCCCTCTTCCTCCTCGCTCGCCTGCCTGCGCGAGTTGTTGTTCGCGCCAAAGCCACCCATCTGCTTAATCTCGTCTGATGCGTTGCTAACACGCTCGACGAACGCCTCCGGAACATTGTACTTGCGGGCGATGAGTTCGGCCGTCGACATGTCAAACGGCATCACCATCACGACCTGACCGCGAACAATGAACTTGTAGCCAACCGAGTCGCAGACAAGCTTCAACGCCTCATGGAACGTGATGTCGCTCGCCGTGATCGTCTGGATCGGCTCCAGACCGTTCGTCGGCTGGGAGCTGTCTTCGTCGCCGCTCGCGGAGAAGTCGTCGGACTCCTCTTCCTCCGCCTGTTGCTTGATCGCGCCGACCGGCGTACGCAGGACGAAGTTGAAGCCACGCTTCTCGGCCGGGATTTCGGGACGATCATAGTCCTTCGACGCCTGACGGAAGAACTCGACCGCGTCAATGATCGTGGCCGGCGGCTTGAACGAGATGTTGGGAAGCTTCATCTCTTTCATGCGGCGCTCGATATCCTGCTCCATCGTGCGCTCGGGATCGTCACCCGTCTGCGCCTTCACCGTCTCGGCCGACTGGGCATTCAGTTGAGAGGCATTAACCGCATACACGGGACGCCACGCCTCGTCGACATCAGCAATCATGCCGTCTCGGGCTGCCTCACGCTCCTGCTTCAGAATCGCCTGCCGTTTCTTCTGGATGGCCTTGCGGATGCGAATCGCCTCCTGGTTGTACGGGTCGTTCTTGAGCACAACCTCGCACTCTTCTAGCGCCTTCGTCATATTGCGGTTGGCCAAATGCTGCACACTCCGCTTCAAGTGCTTGCGGATCTGCTCGCGATCACGACGATACGCCTCGTCACTCTTCGCATGACGATTCTCGGACTTATCCTCAGTCTCCGCGACCACACTCCCCTCATCCGCCCATTTCTCCAACATGCGACGCGCACGGGGGTGACGCATTTCAACGGCCTTCTCCATCATCTGGGTCGCTTGGTCGCGACGCCCAAGGTCGTTCTCCTGCAATGCGGCACGATACAGCCCCTCGGCAATGCCCTGCTCGCATTCCTTGCGGAAGTCCTTCACAGCCGCACGATCGTTCAGCAATTTTGCGGCATTGCCATAATGACGGACGGCTTCTGTGTACTCTGCCTTCTTCATGCAGCCCCGCGCCTCGGCGATCTCACGCTTGGCCTGCGCGTCAAGAGCCTGACGGCGAACGCGCTCCGTCGTCGCCAGGTTCATCAGGAGCTCCGCCTCCGGATTCGGCTTCGCGACCTTCTGGGCCACAGCCGACTTCTCCGCGTCGGGCATCTCAGCCTTCGGCTTCTCACCCGCTTCTTCTGCAAGCTCATCGAGAAGGTTCAAGACCTCGTCGACCTTCTCGTTTGTCACCTTCGCCGGTTCTTCAGCCGCAGGTTCCTCGGTCTTCTCCTCTTCGGCCGCAGGTTCCTCGGTCTTCTCTTCGTCAGCCGCAGGTTCCTCGGTCTTCTCTTCGTCAGCCGACTCCTCCGCCTTCATCGTACCGTCGTCGCTCTCGACGACAGGCGTGGTATCCGTAGGCTCTTCCGCAGGCTCTTCAGCCGTCTCTTCAGCCGTCTCCACCGCCTTTGCCGGCACCGTTGCCGCCTGATCGCTCTCGGACTCAAGATCTTTCAAAAGATCATCAAGATCATCCTGAGCATACCCTGACGGGCAGATGGCAAGGCCCGCCACGACCGCACCGAGGACGACAATTTTACGAATCTGTGTCATATCGACAGTCTACTCCTTATTTTCTGAAATAAGTATACTAAATATCGAAGCGTCATTCAAGGGTTTTCAGAGTTTGTCTCTTCCCAGTCTGACCATTCTCCAAAACCACTTCAGCGGACTTGGCACCTCCCGTGACGGAGACAATCTTGTACTTCATTCCATTCAACTCGATCGTTTCACCAGCAACGACCTCAAAGTTCTTGACGCTTCCACGCGTGTACACCAGCGTCGCCTGCACGTCTACCGGCGTCAACTTCGGCTTCCTGAACGGAACGACCAATTCGAGCTTCTTGCCGTCGCTGGCACGTTCGATCGTCACCGTCGAGGCATCCACCATCTTCGTTCCGGCAACGCCCTTCATCCCGACCTTCTTCTCTTTCTTTTCCGCAGCCACCAGCTTGAAGCCCGTCTCGACCTTGGTCTCCTTGCCGATGCCGCTGGTCTTTACGATCACCAGAGGTTCGCCGACCGTCGCGCTAAACGTCGCGCCCTTCTGGACGAACTCGCAACGGTAGCCCGCCGGGATCTTGTTGACCGCCTTGAGGTAGAACGGCACGTAGGTTTCCTTAAGCGGCAGCTGAAGCTTCAGCGAATCCAGATAGTCGCCGTGATCCTTCGCGTCCGTCGGATCGGTGCCCATTGCGTATTCCTCGGCGTTCGTGAATCCGTCGCCATCCGCGTCGGCATCATCCGGCTGCACGCCATACTTCTTCGCCCACCGCTCGGCCTTCTTCGCCTCTTCGTCGACCTTGTTGACGACGATCAGCGACACGCCGCACGCCGGACACGTCTCAAGACCGCCGGGCATGATCTTGCCGCACACGCACTTCACGCGCTTCTCGCTCGCCAAGAAGCTTTCCTGACGGTCGGCGATTTCGGCGACCAACGCCGGTGTGCGCACCTGACGAACCGCTGCCGCGTAGGGCGCCAGGTCGACGGACTCAACGCCCAGGGCGGCCGGCTTCTTGCGGTCAACCGCGCGAACCGCATCGGCCGCCGCTTCGTCCGCATCGGCTCCCAGCGACATCATAAAGAACATCACACCCGCTGCCAGCGCCAACGCGCCAACGCCGGCGACAACCCACTCGTAGTGGCTGACGAAGAAATTCGTCTTGTCCCCGCGTGCCATCATTTCGACTCCTCCCCGTCTTCCTTCGTCTCTTCCATCGACTTGAAATCGTGAACCGTCACCGTCAGCGCGGCATCGAACGTCGCGTCGACCGCCGGGTCGGTGACGACCGTCACCTTCGGAGCCTCGGCCTGCGCCGCCGGCTGTTCGCTTTCATCGGCGGACGAACTGCGACGGCGACGGCGACGTCCCGTCTGTGGCTCATCCTTCTTCTCGTTCCCGTTGAAGGTCGCGACAATCGCGTCACGTTCAAGGGCAAACCTGAAATTATCCACAACCATGAAACGTTCGCTCGTCGCAAAGGCATTGAGTGCCTTCACAAGAGCTGCGGGACGCGTCTTGCAGACGATCTCGTAGGTATGCGTTTCGGGCTTGAACGCGGGGGCATCGTCCTTTGCGAATTTCTTCGCCAGCCTCCTCGCACCCTTCTTCGGCTTCGCCTCTTCCTCGACCTTCTGCACGACATCCTTCACATCGATCTGCCTGACGGTCGAGACACCCGCCGCCGCCAGCATCTCGATGATCGTCACTGCATCGTCGAACTTGCGCTGAAGATCCTTGAGCGCCTCCGCTTCCGGCATCTTGCCCTCGGCGATGTACGGCTTGAACGGACCAAACTCGAAGTCGGCGGCGCAGATCGTATTCGTCGAATCGGACTTGATTCCGGCCACGCGATGCGCCTCGCCGATCACAAACTCCTTGAACTGAGCCGGCGTCATCGGAACGATCGGACGATCGCCGCGCGCGGCTAGCTTGAAGGCCTCGTCTTTCCATTCGGCGATCTTCTCGCGCGATTCCGTCAGAATCTTCACACTGTCCGCACACGGAAAGACCGACTTCCGCGAGAGCTGTTCGGCCTTCTCCGTCACGGTCTCGAGCCCGTCGACGCCGTTTTCGTCATCGCCTTCCATCGCCGCCGTCTTGGCTGCAAAGGAGAAATAGGCGAAGACAGCCGCACCGAGCACTGCAACGCCAATGACGCCGCCGATAGCGGCCAAAATGATCTTGGTCTTGTTCATTGGAATTTCACCTCCACGGTGAACTGTTCAATCGATCCGTCCGTCCCTACTGGCGACATGTCGGCGATTCGCACCGAATCCGGTACGACAACCGCCTTCGTCTTAAGCTTGTCAACAACAGCCTCGCCCGAGGTCTTGCCCGCCGGCGGCTTCACACGATCCTTCCAATAGCGTATGGTCACACGTGACCCGTTCCAGGCGGAAATCCACATGCCGTTCAGAAGCGACGTGCGCACGGCATTGAGTTGCTGCACCGCCGCCGTACGACTCGCCAACAACCCGCGCAACGCCTCGGCATCGGCTGTCGTCGCCTCCAGCGCCGTCTTTGCCGCCGTAATCTTCTTGTCAAAGCCCGAAAGCTGGTCAACCTTGGCCTGCACCGCATCGCGCTGCGCCTCAATGACCTTAGCCTCATTACCAAATGCCAGCGCGACCAGCACGAGCGAGAGGACAAGCCCTGCGCCACCGATGACAAGGAATGGGATCTTGGCTTTCTCCGCCTTCGCCTCAACAATGGACGGCGGCAGAAGGTTGATCGCGAAATACGCCAAACCGATCTCCTGCAAAGCCAAGCCAACGGTCGCCGCGATGAACGCGCCGTCCGCGCCAACCGACTCGGGGTCGATGCCGCGACCGATTCTAACACGCTCAAACGGATTGAAGAACGCGACTTCGATACCGAGTTGTTCGGCGAAGAACTGGTCGATCTGCGGCAGGAGCGCCGTGCCGCCAGTCAGGTAGAGCCGCACGGGGGCGCTGCCCTTCTGCTGGCTGCGATAGAAATTGATCGAGCGGCTGATCTCGGCATTGAGACGGGTCATCACCGCACGGCAAGCCTTCGCCATCCGGTCCGTCGCCTCGTCCTCGTCTTCCGTCACGCCGCCGAGAGACACATACGCCTGGTTCAGCTTGTACTGCTCGGCTTCCTCACTCGTGCAACCGAGCGCGTTCGCGATTTCCTTCGTCACTGCATTGCCCGCGACGGGAATCGAACGCGTGTAGACCTTGTCACCCTCGGCAATGACGAGCGACGTCGTCTTCGCGCCGATGTCGAGTGCCACCATGCAACTGTCGGGATCGTCGCTCGCAAAACGAATCGCATTCACGAGCGCGAGCGGCGCGACACCCACGAGCTCGGGCTGGAAGCCGACGGACTGCACCGCCGCCATGATCGACTCGACCTGGTCGACCTTCGCCGCAACGATCATCACGCCCGTATCGCCGTTCTCGGTCTCCCCGAGAACCTGGCGGTCACAGACCATCTCGTCAATCGGGAAGGGAATGCCCTGCTCGATCTCGTAACGGACCATCTGCTCGAACTTGTCGCCCGTCGCGCCGGCGACGGGAATCGCCGCGAACTTCGGGAACACCATCTGTCCCGAGAGCGAGACGGCAACCGGGCCCGGCTTAAAGCCGCGGCTGCGGACAAGCTCGAGCAGCGCCGGCGCGAGAATCGTCTCGGCATTGCCGCCATCGAGCGGAGCCGCCAGCGGCGCCGTCCCGTAGTTGAGGAGCGTCAGCGATTTGCCGCTTTGCTCATATTCGGCAAGCTCGATGTTGGCTGCGCCGATATTGAGGGTTAGAAATTTCTTTGCCATGGTTTTTCGTTTCAGCGCCGCGGGCGAGACGCACCGCGGTACGGGAAGTTACTGAATCGTTGCTTCGTAGTCGTTCGGGTTGACGAGAGCCCAAATTGTCTTCGAACGGTCGACAAGACCCTGGCGACGCTCGATCATCGGATTGCCGTCCGCCCCGTCCGCATTCATGATCTTCGGGTCTTCCCAGAACTTCTTGTGCGGGGCGATGCCCTTCACTTCGCTCCAGCAGTCGCCATTGAGCATCTCGCCGTTCTGGTTCGTGATTTCAAGACCGACGGCCTTCGGCTCACCGTAACGCTCAAGATAGCTCGGCGACAACACGACCGACGCGGCATGCGAGCCAGTCGGAATATTGAAGTACGTCGTCGCCGTCGTGAAGTAGCTGTACGGCGCAAGCCCTTCCTTGTTGCCCTTGTTCTCCTTCGCGCTCTTCGTCTCGAGGAGGACGTGCCACGTGAACGTGAGCTGGTCGAGGAACTTCGACTTCTCCGTGCCGAAGGTATCGTACTTCGTCTCAAGGACAATCCACTGGCGCGGCTTCTTGTAGGCCTGGCCGATCAGCGATGCCCCCGCCACCGACGGCGCCCCTAGACACGCGGCCTGGCCGAGCTTCGGTTCCTGAGAGATGAGAATCTTCGCACCCCTGCCCGTCGTGACCTCGTCATCAACCGCAGCAACAGCAGCAGCCTTCTTCATTTTGGGTGCCGCAAACACGGACGCCGCAGCGAGCACGAGAACCGTTGAAATCATCAGCTTCTTCATGGTTGTTTTCCTTTCTAATTTGCTTGTAGAGACTTGCTAAGACTTTCTAAGACGACTAAGACCACTGAGACGGATTAGAGGACTTTCATTTTGGGAAGATCTTGGATGTCGACGAGACCGACCACCTTGCCGTTCGCGTCGCAGACGGGGAGATCGTCGATGCGCTTCTTCTCGAAGATCTTGAGGAGCTCCGCCGCATAGGCACTCGCGCGCACGAACATCGGCGAGGTGGTCATCACGCTCTCAATCGGCGCGACAAGAGTGTCGCGCCCCCGTTGCGGCGTCTCACCCTCGGGGACGCGACACTCCTGTCGCGTCGCACCCGAAGCAATCACACGCCTGAAGTCCCCGTCCGTGAAGATGCCCTTGAGCATTCCCGCTTCATCCACCACGACGGCGGCGCCGCTCTTCGCCGCGGTCATCGCCATTACGGTCTCCATCACCGTCGCCGTCGGGGCGACCGTCGCCAGCTTCTCGCCGGTACGCATGATGTCGGAGACCTTCATCACGAGCGCACGACCGATCGCCCCGGCCGGATGATTCATCGCGTAGTTCGAGAGCTCGAACTTCTGCGCGTCAATCATCACCATCGCGAGTGCGTCGCCCATCGCCATCGTCGCCGTCGTCGAGTTCGTCGGCGCCATCCCGAAGGGACACGCCTCTTTGCCGCACGGAATCTCGATATGAACATCGGAGAGCTTCGCCAGCGTCGACTCGGGCTTGCCCGTCATCGAGATGACCTTGAGTCCGTGACGCCGGATCGCCGGGATGAGATTGTTGACTTCGGCCGACTCGCCCGAGAATGAGAGCGCGATCAGGATGTCACGCGAGCTGACCATGCCGAGGTCGCCGTGCATCGCCTGCACGGGATTCAAGACGATGGAGCGCGTTCCCGTCGAGGCGAAAATCGCGCTCATCTTCTCGGCGATGTGCAGGTTCTTGCCGACGCCCGAGACAACGACGATGCCGTCGCGCTGGACACAGTCCAGCATCATCGCAATCGCTGCGGTGAACGCCTCGCCGATCGAATCACGGGTCGCTTCAAGGCCATTGATTTCGACATCAAAGACCTCTTTTGCTCTCTTGATCTGCTCTTCTGCTGTCATGGTTCTTTAGTGTTAAGTGTTAAGTGATAAGCGATAAGTGGTCGACGTTTTGTCTCTTTTGTACTTAAGAATCTCCCACCATCACTTAACACTTATCACTTATCGCTTATCACTTGCATCCTATCATTCACTTTGTTGCCGACTGCAGCAACGTCACGCAAATCGTTCCGACGATGTCCTCGGCGCTGCACCCACGCGACAGGTCGTTCATCGCCTTCGCGAGACCCTGGAGGTTGGGACCGATCGCCTGGGCACCGCCGAGGCGCTGCGCGATCTTGTAGCCGATGTTGCCCGCCTGGAGGTCCGGGAAGATGAAAACGTTCGCGTTGCCCTGAATCGAGCCCTGCGGATTCTTGAGCTCGCCGACCGACGGCACGATCGCCGCGTCGAACTGCATCTCACCGTCCATCTTGATGCCCGCCTCGGCGAAGCGCGGCTTCGCGAGTTCGACGGCCTTCTGCACCTTCTCGACGAGGTCTCCCGCGGCGGAGCCCTTCGTGGAGAAGGAAAGGTACGCGACACGCGGCTCGTTGCCCGTGAGTTCGCGGTAGGTCTGCGCCGTCGCGAGACCGATGTCGACGAGCTGCTCGCTCGTCGGGTTGGGAATGACAGCGCAGTCGCCGAACGCGAGCACGCTATCACCCGACGGGGTCGGCTCCTTGAGATCCATGATGAAGCACGAGCTCGCCGTCTTCACGCCCTTCTGCGTGCCGAGCGTATGGAACGCCGCGCGGAGCATATCGCCCGTCGAGGCGATCGAGCCGGCGACGAGGCCGTTCACGCGGCCGAGCTTCACCATCATGCCGCCGAAGTAGATGCGCTTCGTACGAAGCGTCTTCTCCGCCGTCGCGAGGTCGATGATCTTCTGCTTCTCGACCGGCTTCTTCGACTCCTTCGCGTTCCACGCCTCAAGGTACGCGGCCTCGAGCTCGGCATCTCCTAAAGTGTAGTCGATCGTCTTGATGCCCTTGTCGGCAAGCTTCATGTGCGCGAGCTGCTCGGCCGTCGCGATCTCCTCGGGCGTACCGAGGACGATCGGCGTGCAGATCTTGCGCGCGACGCACGCGCAGGCCGCAGTGATGACACGGGGGTCCATGCCTTCGGGAAGAACGACTGTGCCGTTCAAGCGAGAGGCCTTTTCAATGATCTTCTGAATCGCTTTCATGTTTTGAAATAATCGAATAATCGGAATAATCGAATAATCGAATGAGCCTAATGATTGACTCATGTTCGTCGATTCTCAATATCCAACCATCGATTACCCTTTCTAAATTGTTCAACGAATTCAAATATTCCGACTAATTCGATTATTCCGATTATTCGATTATTCGATTATTCCGATTATTCCGATTATTCGATTATTCCGATTATTCGATTATTCAATTATTAACCAAGAACCCTCACGGTGTCCTGCGCGATGGCCAGTTCCTCGTTCGTCGGAATCACGATGACCGGGATCTTCGAACCCTTCGCCGAGAGCGTCGCGACGACGCCGTGGCTCTTCTTGTTCGCGGCCTTGTCGAGCTTGATGCCGAGACCGGCGAGGCGCGTGATGATGCGCTCGCGCACCTCGGTCGAGTTCTCGCCGATGCCGCCCGTCATGATGATCGCGTCCGCGCCGCCGATCACGGTGTTGTAGCCGCCGATGTAGAGGGCCGTGCGGTAGGCGAGCATCTCGAGCGCGAGCTCGGCCGCCTTGTCGCCCTTCTCCGCCTTCGCGCAGATGTCGCGGCAGTCGCTCGAACCCGTGAGGGCGAGGAGACCCGACTTCTTGTTGAGCAGCGTGTCGGCCTGGGCCGGCGTGAGCTTCTCGGCTTCCATGATCGAGAGGACGGCCGCCGCGTCGATGTCGCCGCAGCGCGTGCCCATCACCATGCCGGCGAGCGGGGTGAGACCCATCGTCGTGTCGACGCACTGGCCGTTCTTGACCGCCGCGAGCGACGAGCCGTTGCCCATGTGGCACGTGACGAGGTTCACCTTCGCGACCGGCTTCTTGAGGAACTTCGCGGCCTCCTGCACGATGAACTTGTGCGACGTGCCGTGGAAGCCGTACTTGCGGATGCCCATCTTCTTGTAGTACTTCGGGTCGATCGCGTACATCGCCGCGCAGTCGGGCATCGTCTGGTGGAAGGCCGTGTCGAAGACCGCGACGTTCGGAACACCCTTGAAGATCTTCTCGCAGGCCTTGATGCCGCCAAGGTTCGCCGGCATGTGCAGCGGACCGAACTTGACGAGCTTCTCGAGCTTCTTCATGTTCGCCGGCGTCGCCTTCACGGAATCCTTGAAGACTTCCGCGCCATGCAGCACGCGGTGACCGATCGCGTCGATGCCCTTGGCGAGATCGCCGAGATCGGCGACGACCTTATCGAGCGCCGCCGTGTGATCCTTGGGACCGCCGCAACCGATGCGCTCGACGAGGCCCTTCGCGATCCGCTCGCCCTTGACCATGTCAAAGAGCTGATACTTCAGCGAGCTCGAACCCGAGTTGATGACCAGAACTTTCTTAATTGCTTTTTTCATTTGATTTATAATTTGGTTTAAAGTGCGGTTTATCCTGCTGCCTTCAGACGGCTGATCGCCATTTCACAACTGAGCGTATGATACCCATCGTAGACGCGCTTCATTCTCTCGAAATCGGCCGTCTTGTACATCTTCTCGCTCGACTCGCCGAGCGCGAAATGCCAGAAGCGATAGAGGTAGCCCATCCAGAAATACACCTCGTCCTTCTCGGGAACCTGATCCGGCACCAGGTGACATTCCCTCGCCACCTGATGGAGCATGTACTCCTCGCCCATCCACTGATAGCGGCTGTACGGCGAATCGAGGCGCCGCGCAACCTCGGAGTTCATGAACGCCGGCACGAACTTGCGCATGGGGTAGCCCTGCTCCGCCGCAAGCTCAAAGAAGCGTCCCTGCATCTCGCAGAGATCGATCTCCAGCACCTTGAACTCGTAGGGTGGTATCGTCACAACGCACCCTCCTTCTGACTCTCGCGCGCCAGAATCTCTTCGAACGAATCACCCTCGCGGCGATACTGGCGCACGATCCGATCGGCCTCAGCCGACCCACGCCGACGCTGATTGCCACATTTGACCCGAAGATTCTCGAGCTCAACGGCCGAAAAGCGCTTCTCCTCCTCAATCGTAATCTGTCGACACGCCGCTTCCGTGATCGCGCAATACTGATCGCCGATCTGCAAAGCCGCGATCGCCTTGACAAGTGCGACGTCACCGATGAGCCCCTCGAAAAAGCGCCCCATCACGGCAAACATTCGATCGTCAGCGATCTTCCCGAAAATCAGGTCGTGTGTCGCGCGAATCTCATGATAGCGGCGCACAAGAGACGTATCGCTGTATTTCGCCAGGCGACCCCGATTGAACGCCACGAAAAGCGCCCAATCGATGCCAACCTCGAAACGATAGGTCTTGAGTCCGTCAAGTTCAAGCGAAAGACGGTAGAATGTCGGGGACTTCTCCTCGCAGATCAGCGTCTGCGGCTGATGCGGATCCGTCCCCATGTAGAAGCCGGTGCCGAAATCACACATCCCATCGGACATGAACGGGCTAATCGGCCCGTTCAAGCCCTCCTTGGATCCGTGATAAAGCGTCACCTTCATCTACACATTCCCCTTACTGCACGACCTCGACCTTGTAGAAGCCGCTCGTCAGGTCTTCATCAATGTCAACCTCGACCGTCGTGTCAAGCGTTGTTGACACGGTAGTCGTGTAATCCTTGACCCAGATCCAGTTCACATCGACCAGCGAGGCCTTCGTGTAAAGGCTGATCGTCACCGTCGCCGTCGTCGGAATCGTATAGATCGGCGAGAGGAGATGGCCCGCAATCGAATCGACGACTTCACCGCCGACCGAAAGCTTCACCTTCTTATTCGCCGCGTCGACGACCAGAGCCTTGACGTGGACCGTGTTCGGCACGATCTTCTTCTGGACGGCCTCGCGGATCGCCTGAATCGTCGATGTCGTGCTGTCCGTACCGAGGTTGAGCATCACCTTCGCGGCCTCGAGGTTTTGGAAGAACGTGAGGGACGCACCGCTCAGGCCGGACGAAACTCCGGCCGTGCCGTTTGTCACGCCGACGAACGTCGTTTCCTTGAGAACGATCTCGCCCGCGTTGTCCACCACGATGTCCTTCGCGCCGACGGTCTTGCCGGGCGTCACATACTCCCAGGCATCCGGCAGCCAGTCACCGTCCGTGTCGGCGTCTTCGATCCAGACCGCAGCCGTCGGAACCGGCGCATTGGCCGCCACCGTGACCGAACCCTTGGCACAGCCCCACGACTCCCAGTCCGACTTCTTGAAGTCACCATCCGAATCGATGTACGCACGAATGTAGTAGGTACCTGGCTTGACACCACGGAGACGCACGTTTGCTCGGGTTTCCGTGAACGCCGTGACGCTCGTCTTGTTCGTGACGAACGTCTCGGCAACAGGCTGGCCGCCGAAGTCCGGCGTTTCAAACGCCTGAACGCGGATCT
This sequence comes from uncultured Verrucomicrobiota bacterium, assembly GCA_945834475.1. GTDB lineage: Bacteria > Verrucomicrobiota > Kiritimatiellia > RFP12 > UBA1067 > UBA1067. Next base: position 30,469 of record CAMAHK010000001.1, on the reverse strand, counting down.
TGCCGGCCACCTTCGTCAGGTCATCAAGTGTCGCAAGGACAGCCTCGGGGCCTGCGTATTTGACCGCCACATCGATCGTGCCGTAACCATGGTCGTCAACATCCTGCTGGGTGTTCACCTCGGTCGTGAACGACACAGGCGTCGCATAGTAGTCGGACTTGAACTTCGAATTGTACATCGAGACCGTCCACGTATAATTGCCCGCACGCTCGAGCACACGACCAAGCGCCGTCTGATCGCCGACGGAAACAGGCGACTCGTACACGTAGTATCCGTCAGGATCCACGAACGGCACCGTCGTCATCGGGCTCTCATAGACAACCTGGCTGCCCGAGAGGATCCGCAACTTGAACGCGGTGTACGAATTGTGCCCGTTCATCGACCACTTGAACACCGGACGCGCGCCATGGGCGAGGATAGGCTGGAGGTCGCTCGGCTTGGTCCGCGAGTCGGTGCTGTCGAAGTGACGGGTGAAGGCCACGTTCAGGACACGGTTCGACACCACGGGGTGGACGAAGTCGGCATTGTCGACGACAATGCGGTACGTCATCGAAATGACTTCGCCGCCAAACTTCTGATCAATGACGCGACTGTTGAGGATGTCTTCCTCGAAATGCGTCCAGTCAATGTCGAATTCACCTGCCTCCATAAAGTCGCCCTCATGGAGATAACGGCGCGCGTCAACGTCGAACCACTTGTCGACAATCACGCGATTGGGAACATTCACCTGCGTGATCGTGGTGCCCAAGGTCATGCCATTCACGGCATAGCGATCGACACGGACTCGCTGCTTGCGACCGCCGCTGAGCGACGAATCAACGGGCAACGAATCCTCTGTTCCGGGAACGCCGTAGACAAGATTCGTGAAGTTGCCGCTGTCAGAACCATACCAGATCTGGCGATCGTTCTGGCCCGAGAGATCGACGCGGCCGAAGATCGGATGCGTCTCCGTCAGCTCAACATCGAACTTGACGCCCGCCCAGCCGACGTTGACGCCGCGGACGACGCCGAAGAGCTCGCCCGGCGTGTACTCACCGTTCTCATCGTCATCGACGAAGCAGATGAAGGTGTTCTTGCCTTCGCGGATATGGCCGTAGCTCTTCGCCGTCTCGCTGATCGGATCGGAATCCGTCAGGTAGTACGCACCCGAGATCGACTCGTTGACCTTCGCCGACGCCCACGTGATGCGGACATAGGCATTGTCGAAGTCGACATACTCGTAGATGTTCGCCTGTGTCTCGTTGTCGGTGTTGTTATTGTTATTATCGCCACCACTGACGGCATCGCCGGGATTGCACGCCCACTTGCCCGAGTTCTCCTCGTGGTCGAAGTCGATCGTGATCTCGCCCGTCGCATAGTCGACCGTACCAACTGTCGTCTCCTTTTCATCGAAGGCATTACCGATACGCACAAGCTTGCCGTCCTTGTCGTAGATACCGTAATACCACTTCGCCTTGTCCGGTTCACCGTTGGCGACCGCGTACAGCATCTGCGTCAGCGGATCCCAGCGGACGACGCCGTAGCCCTTGTCCATGAACAGGAGCTTGATGGAACCCTCGCTAATCGCGCCACCCGGCAGGTGGTACGTGCGTGTGCCCGTCGGCTTGCGGCCAAGGAACTTCTCACGCTGCGTGAGCGTCAGCGACGAGGCCGCCGAATCACTAGACGAATCCCCGTCCGTGGACGACACGGCCGTACCGAGCGTCCAGATCGCGTCAGGGGCCTTCACCATGTCGAAGTCGGTCGACTCGTTCCAGGCCTTGAACACAATCGGATGGAGACCAACGGACGCGCCATTGTAGATCACGTTCGCCTCGATCGCCGGGACCGGATACTCCGGCAGCGTGTACGTGCCGATTGACAGCGTGTTGACGCGCTCCGGATCCGTACCCGCCTTGTACTCGGCCCAGTTCGACCAGCCGTCGTTATCCGCATCCTTTGTCGGATCGTAGACGTAACGATTGGCGTAGTCGACCTTGTACTGCGACTCCCAGACATCGTCCACCTGGTCGTGATCCGTGAAGATCTCGCCGAGGTAGACATCGCCGACCTTGCGGAAGTAGTCGCAGACGCCGTCGTTCGTCGCGTAGACATCCGGATTGCATACCGCGTACTTGAAGACCTCGGTGATCAGGTATTCCGCATAGTTGGAAAGCCCGTCGCCGTCGAAGTCCTTGCCGGCGTCATCCGCCTTGAGGTGATACATGTAGGCGTACTTGTCCGTCACACCGTCGGCATCCGTGTCGATGGCCGAAGGATTGGTCGGACGATACGTGCCCTTCACAGGGTCGTGATCGTATTCCTGCCAGAGCGGGAGTCCGTCGCCATCCTCATCCTCATCGCGGTTCGCGTCGCTCAGCGGATTGCCGTCGATGTAAAGCTCCCAGCCATCGTCAATGCCGTCGTGGTCATTGTCGGTCTCCGCCGGATTGAGCGTGTACATCTTGTAGAGCGACTCGTCACCCGAACGGTAGACATACTCTTCGAACGTCAAGCCCTTCTTCGCGAGCTCGGCCTGCGTCGACGCGGGCAGCGTAATGCGACCCGTGCGCTCGAGGTAGCGGAGGACGAGGTACTTATCCATTGCCGTGAACGGCTTGGTGTTCGTCTGACCGCCCGGAATCGCCGTGTCGGGACAGAACCCGTACTTCTCCAGCACCTGGGCGTGGACCAGCGCGACCTTCTTCTCCTCGGGACGACCCGCGATCGTGCACTTCGCCGTCACATTCGTCGTCACATTCGTGCCGAGACCCAGCAACGTGAGCGAGTAATCGTAGTACGACCAGAAGTTGAGACCCGCCGCCGACACGCCTTCAACAAGCTTGCCTTGGCCATCGGTCAAATAGGTGTTCTCGACGCCGTTCTCGTCGACGAGCTTCACCTTCCACATCGTCACTTCAGCATAAGCCATCGCCTCGTCGCCGTTGACGTCAGTCGGATTCGCCTCAGCCCAGTCCCACCAATCGACAGGATCGGTCTCAGCCGACACCTCGGCCAGGAAGAGCGCCTCCTCGGCGCAATCCGGAATCTCGTTCTGGTTGACGTCACAGTCTTCCATGAAGATTGTCACGGCCGCCGACTTCTGCGTCACCCAGTCGGCCGTCGAGGTCGTAATCTCGCGACCCACCGGATTGTAGATGGCCGTGACATTCTTGCCGACGTTATTGGCGTAACCCCAGCTTTCCCAGTTGTCGCGCACGCCATTGTTGTTCTGGTCGTAGAACGCGCGGAAATAGACCGTGCCGGGCTTGATGCCACGCAGAACCGCATTGTAGGTCGTCAGATCGTTCGCATCACGAAGCGTCGTCGCGTCGGAAAGGCGAATCTGCGCGAGCGCCTGGCCGCGGAAGTCCGCATTCTCGTACGCCTCGACCACAATCCGCTTGGAATCGCAGTCCGCAGAGCCAAAGTAGCGGACGGCCACGGATGTCGCACCGTAACCCGTCGGGATGCCGGGGTAGCGATTCTTGTTCACAAGATCCATTTGGAACGTCGCCCAGGTACTCCATTCGCCCGAGACGTCGCTATCGTCCTTCGTCGACTTGTACTTCGCATCGTAAAGGGCGACGCGCCACTGGTAGTTCGTGCCGTCCGCGAAGATCGCGTGATCGGTCGTCGTGCCGGCGTAAACCGGCGCATCGGCGTAGATTGCCGGCGTAACCTCATAGGCCGCGACGCCAACCGTCTGGCCGAGGCGTCCTGGCAGCAGCTGAATGCCCGAATCGTAGATCGGGGCTGTTGCGCCGTCCAAACGCACCTGCAGACGATAAGCCGTCGCCTTCTCGTCGCTCGTCGTGAACGCGAACGTCGGCGAGCAACTGTAGACCGGCGCCACATCCTTCGGCGCTACGGCCGTCGCCATGGGACGCACCTCTGGGAACTCCTTGATGAACGTCGCGAGCAACGCACCGTTCGTCGCCATATTCTGGTCGTATTCGTAGACCGCATACGTCGCGCGATTAATGGTCTGGATGCCATCGCGTTCCGCATCCTTCGTGAGCCACACCCAGTCGAGATCCGGACGCGTCACCGTGCAGGCATCGACTTCCGTCAGATACGGACGGTCGTCCATCACGAGCGTCTTCGTGACGAGCGTGCGCGGTGCCGGCTGGTCGTTGATCAACTCACGCACGATCCGCACGGTCTTCGTGAGCTCGGTGAGCCCCTCTCCGGTAGCGGCGGCCAGCTGAACCTGACCCATGATCGGGGACGCGTCCTTGAGTTCGATGATCACGGTCGGCACCTTGTGCCAGCCGATCTGCACATTGCGAATCGAACCATAGGGTTCGCCTGCATCAAGAACACCGTTCTGGTTCAGATCCATGAACGCCTCAATCGTGTTGCGGCCTTCACGAACGCGACCGTAACTGTTCTTCGCCGTCTCGCCATTGCCGCTGGCCAATTCGCGCGTGTCGCTGACATAGACCGTCTGCGGCCACTCGTGGCCGACACGGCTCGTATACGTTACGCGATAGACATATTCCTTCGCACCGCCCGCCTTCGTGAATTTCGAGAAGTCGATCTCGTATTCGCCGGTTACGGTGTTGACAGAACCAATCGTGTTTCCGTCCGCGATCAGTGTCGCCGAATTCAAGTCGGTGCTCGGCACGGTCTGCGCCATTGTCTCCCAAGTCAAGTCGCCGCCTTCCAGCTCAATCTTCGGCCACAGGGCGAACTCACTCCGGTATGTCTCGAAGCTGCCGTTATGGGTGCGTCCAATCCCCCATCCATTCGGCTCTCCACCCTCGTTCTCGATATACCAATCGCAGTTCCACGTATAGCTATGATCTGAACTTGTCCGGGCGCACTCGAACATGATCGAGTTGACATTAAGGCAGCCCGGGCTCATGTGGCCATGGAGAAGGTTGTCGGCATTGAATCCGCCGATATAGCGAACCTGGCCATCCAACTCGGACGGGATCATAAACGTCGCATCCGTCCGGGCCGTCTGACCCGATGTCGTCTTGACGATCAGCGTCTGACCGCTAATGTCGCGGACGCCATGATACGTCACACGCACGCCGATGATCGGCTCGGGATAGCACGTCACGTGCTGATCGCTCTGCGAACCCGTCCACTTGTCGATGAGATTCGCGCTGAAGTAACCGCCCCAGAGTGCCGCACGGCACTCGGCCCAGTTCGACCAACCGTCCTCGTCGCGGTCGGCGAGCGGATCGTACTTCTTCGCGTTCGCATACGACGAACCCATGGCGATTTCCCACCAGTCTTCCATGAAGTCATGGTCGGTGACGATTTCGCCGAAGTAGTTATTGCCTTCGAAGACCGTCGCACCCGCCGCGTTCTTTACAACGACCGGCGTATTCGTGTACGAGAGGTAGTAGTCCGTCACCTGCTGGTAGAGTCCCGAACGGTCGCGCGTCGGATCGAGGAGGATCGGCGCGATGCCATACGAGGCCAGATCGTACTTCTTCGGATAGAGCTCGCTCAGGACGTACTCCTGGTAGTTCGAAAGGCCGTCATGATCTGGGTCGGCGTCGGCGTCGGATGCCGAATGCGTGTTGATGCCGTACATGTCCTCCCACCAGTCGGGGAGACCGTCCTTGTCCATGTCGCGCGTGTCAGCGTATTCCGGATGGATGACGCCATCAGGGAGCATACCCGCCGCGAGGTCGCGCAGGTAGGCCTGCCACGCCGGCATCTGCTGGCCGTTGCGTTCCACGATCGTATCCCAGTCGACGGACGTCGTGTCGGCGTATTCGACGAGCGCGTACTCTTCCCACCACTCAGGCAGGCCGTTATTGTCGGCGTCAACGCCCGTCTCGGCCCACGCGTCGGAGGCGACGCCCGGAGCATCCCACAGGCCCTCGGCGGACGAAAGACGCTTCGGGAACGCGCCACCGAACGGCAGGAGGTCGGAACCCGCCGTCACACGGTTGCGGTAGGTGAAGCGGAAGCGCTCGACCTCGTCCTCGCTTTCGGCGATACGGTCATAGCTCGTCGTCTGCGTCTCCGGGTCACCCTTGTTCTCGACGAGATAGTGCTGCTGGATCATACGGCTGATCGGCTCGGACGAAAGCGGGAACACGAAGCTGCCCGGTGTGAAGCCGTAGAATTCCTTGTGCCAGAGCACCGAATCGAGCGTCTCGCCGTCGAACATCGGCAGGTGGCCGACCGTGTTGCCGATCCACGGCACCCACGCCGTGTCGGTGTAGACCGAGGAGCGGAGCGTGTTCGTCACGCTGTCCCACCACGGGCAGACCCAGCCGTCAGGACGCGACCACTTGGCCTTCGCATCGACCGCACCCTTCGTCGTCGTGAAGCCCGCCGGCGTCTTGAGGACGTCCTTGGCCTCGACCGCGCCCGGGATATGATCGAACGAGAAGTGATACATCAGCTCTGGCGGGAGCATCTCGCCGCTAGCATTCGGCATGCGCGTAATGTCCTGGCTCCACTTCGCGTAAACCGCCCGACGATTCTCAAGCGCAAGCGCCGTCGTATAGCGCGTCTTCTGCTCGACGTCGGCCTTGATCGCCGCCGCGCTGCGCGCACCGTCCCAGATGCGGACTTCGTCGACGTGGCCCTTGAAGAAGTTCGCGTAGTCGGCGACCGTCGTCATGTCGGGCGTGTCGACCGAACCCCAGTTCTGGTCGAACACGATGCCGCGCATGGTCTTCGCCGACGCACCGACGATCATGGAGACCATCGGACGCGCGAGCGGGTTCTCCTCCCACTCGTAGACCGTCACGATCTTCGACTTCGGCGTCAGGTTGAACGCCTGCACGCCATGTTCGGGCTGAACGCCGCTACGGAGCGACTTGCGCAGAATGCCGTCGACGTAAAGCTTGAGGGCCATCGGACCCGTGCCTTCCGTGTCGGCTTCGTCCGCAGGACCGAATGTCGCCGCGACATGCGTCCACGCCGCCGTGGCCTCGGGACCTTCCTTGATCTCGATCGGCTGGTTGAGATCCGTGCCCGTCGAGTCGAACTTCGCGTACCAACGGCCGTTCTTGATGCCGATGAGGAAGTTCTTGCGCAGGAAGCTTTCGTCACCCGCGTTCGACGCGCCCGTCCAGATCGGACGCTCGATGACCGTGAAGAGGCCGGGCTTGGCAGCCTCGCCAACGAGCGACGCATCCGCCTTCACCCACGCTTCGACCGTGAAGTAGAGGAAGTTCTGACGGAACTCCGCAACCGATTCTTCGTTCGGCAGGATCCACTCCTCCGGAAGCTGCGTCTGGAGGAAGGCGTCCTCGCCGTTGAAGTACATCGCCTGATGGCGGATTGGATCGTCGCTCATCTGCGGATCCGACGCACTCTTCGTCTTACCCTGCGATTCCTCGAAATCGCTCAGGTAGTCGTGGTCGGTATCGTAACCTTCGTTCTCCTCGTAGGCAAACGCCGTACCGAACGTCTTGAACGGATTCCGGCTCGCCGTGACCGTGACCAGGCCTTCCTCGAACTTGAAGCCCGGGATCTCGCTGAAGTTGTATGTCGTCGTGTTGCCGTCGGCATCCGTGTGCATGAACGAGCCGCTGTGATTGAAGCTCGAGATGGCCAGCGTCGGATAGTAGAACCGCGAGACGAGCGAGTTCGTGTAGCTCGTGTCGGTCATCCACAGCGGCGACGGGTCGATGTGCTGATACGTCGCGGCCGCCTGCGCGATCGGCAGGATCGACTCCTGCGCGTTGCGGATGTTGTCGCCGTCGGGATCGGCCTCGGGCAGGCCGTTCAGCCACGGGAACTGGACGAAGTCGTACATCGACTGGTCCTCGTCCTTGAGCTGGGCCTCGGCGGACGTCGTGCCGGTGTTGACCGCGACCGCGTTGAACCAGAAGTTGTCCGTCGCGTTCACCGGGAACGGCAGCTCGTCCTTGTCGTAGTAGGCGCGCGCGACCACGTCCACGAGCCCCGAGTCGCCCTTGCCGTTGGCACGGCCCAGCAGCGGGTTGATGCCGTGGTAGAGCTCGTAGTAGTCGTCCATGCCGTCGCCGTCGGTATCCGCGTTCGTCGGGTCGCACGAGATGTACTTGCGCGGCGCCGCCGGACGGCCCAGCGTGTCGTGTGTCATGAAGCCCATGCCCGTCGGACGGAACTTCATGATCTTCGCCGACCAGCGGTTCTCGCCGTCGCGCTTGTCGTTCGTGAGGTCGTGGTAGATGCCGTCCTTGAACATGTAGAGACGACCCGCCGCGAGATCGAACGCGTTGTTGCAGCAGCTGAAGTAGACGTAGGGGCTCACGACGCCCGTGCCGAGGAACGGATTGTACTTCGCGTACGTGAGCGGCGTCGCCTCCGGATCGTCGAGATCGACCCACGGGTCGATGAGCATCTGGTAGAAGTCTTCGCCCGACATCGCCTCAAGATCCGCGACCGTCAGCATCGTCGACGTCCACGGCGTCGTCACGTCGTCGTAACGCCAGCAGCGCATCGCGCCGACCATGTATTCCTGCCAGTTGTTGAGGCCGTCGTGGTCGTAGTCCTTCATCTGGTCCTTGACCGTGCCGTCCATGCCGTCCGCCTGCGGACCGCCCGCCGTCGTCACCGTATTCGTGACCGTCGACGTGCCGTTCGTGTCGGAGTGCGTCTCGACGGTCGTCGTCGTCGAGCTCACTAGGATCGAGCAGGCGAACTGAAGTTCCCAGCCGTCGGGCAGGCCGTCAAGATCGGTATCCCAGGAATTCGGGTTGAGGCCGCCGCCCGGGATCGCACCCGAGTAGACCGTCGAGGCCGGCGCGTCGCCGTAGATGAACGTCTTTTCACCCGAGTCGGTGACACCGTCGCCGTCGGTATCTTTATTGAACGGATTCGTCGGCCAGTACTTGTTCTTCCACTCGGGCTGGACGTTGACGATCGTCTCGCAGTTTTCGTAGCGCGCGCAGCTCTCGATGCCGCAGAACTCCTCGACGTAGTTGAGGCCGCCGATCACGTCGTCATGACCCGTCCAGTTGATCATCGGCGAATGGTTGTCGTGACTGTTGCCCGCCGGCGGCATCGGGTTGTTGCACACGAAACCGCCCTGACCCATCACATAGAGTTCCCAACCATCCGGCACGCCATCGCCGTCGGTATCGGCGTTGAGCGGATTGGGCGTGCAGTCCGTCCAGATGTTGACGAGCGTGCGATTCGGCTTCGGCGTGACATCGGCCTCTTCGATCGCCCCGACGTTCAGGAAGAACGTCATCGTCATGAACTCGTCATAGGCCGTGAACCCAGTCGTGTCGACGCGGTGCGCGATCGGCACCATGACGGCCGCTTCGGTGTTCCACGCCACGCGCGGATCGAAGCCCTTGATCGCAAAGACCTGGAAGTGGATCGCGCGCATCGACCGGCCTTCGCCGACATGAATGACGTTGTACTCCTTGATCTTGTCGTCGTACTTCGCGTCCTTCGCGTCCAGAACAAGACGACCCAGCACCCAAACCGGCTTGCCCTCGTTGTCGATGTCGTAGGTATAGGCCGTGAAGAGCGAGGTCTTCGTCGTCAGGTTCGTGATCGTGTCGTCATCTTCATTCTCCGCGACATCGACGCCCTCGAGCGACCACAGCATGTTCGTGACCGTGTTATCGTCTTCCTTATAGACGCACGTGACCGGAATGACGTTCTCGAGCGTGATGAGCGCCATCTGATCGCCGTCAACGTTCGAGCCGCGGTCGGCGACGAGCGGATTCGTCTTCGAGATCGCGAGTTCGTAGCCGTCGGGCAGTCCGTCGCCGTCGGTATCGTAGTCGAACGGATTTGTGCCCGCGACAAGTTCGTCAAGATCGGGAATGCCGTCGTTATCCGTATCCTGATCAACGCGGAAGCCCGCGAGCGGCACGTTCGGGTTGCAGATCTGCTCGATCGCCTCGGGCGTGATGATCTCGGGATTGCACGGATCCGCCGGAACATACTTGCGACCCGTCAGGCGCGTGTAGCTCGCCGGATCGGGCGTGCCGTCGGCATTGTATTTGATCATGCCGACATGTGCGCGGTACCAGTAGTAGTATTCGTAGCCGTCGGGAAGACCGTCCTCGTCGCTGTCGTCCATCGTCGGATCCGTCGGGTTCTCCGGCGACCAGGCCGCCCAGCCCGCCACATTCGTCTTCGCGACATAGTCGTCCTCGTCAACCGCCGTGCGGCCGCAGAAGTTCGTGAAGGCGATGTATTCAAGTGCCGTCAGCGTCGAGTTCGTGTCGACCTGCGGATCGGTGTAGCGGATGTCGCAGACAACGCCCTTCGGCCCGCGGATCGAGGGACCATTGTTGAACGCCTCGCCGACGCCGCGGATTTCGGTGACCGTCTGGAACGCACGCGTCCAGTTGTTGGAAAGACCCGGAATGAAATTGCCCATCGGCGAACTGAGATCGCCCGGAAGCATGTCGCCGTCGGGATTGCCGCCCGCCACGCTCGTGCGCTCGTCACCCGTGCGGTTGCCGTCTTCGTCGACGATACCCAGACCCGGATACGTGCGCAGATAGAGGTCCGGCACGCGGTCGGCGTTGATGTCGCCCATGTTGTCGTGCGTGTAGAGTTCGCGCGCGAAGACCGCTTCGACTTCGCTTTCGAGGTAGTCTTCCTTGTTCTCCTCGTACTCGGCGAGGACAACCCCCGTGTTCGCGTTCGCAACCGGCTTCATGTCGGGGTTGACGATGTCCAGTTCGACCGTCGGCGCCCCGCCTTGGTCGCTCGGAATGACGAAGGCCCAGCAGTAGAAGTAGTTATCGTAGAGATAGCCCGACATCTCCTGGCCGTAGTGATAGTAGGCACCCGACGTCCAGCTGTCGCCGTTCTCATTGAGCGCGACGTCATGCGGCTGGAGCGACCCGTTATCGGCGTAAGGCGCCGACGCATGCGGATAGCCGTACGCATAGACGCGGCCCTGAGCCGTCTTGATGCTGTAGCTCCACTTCTGCGCGAAGCCCGTCACCGACACATTGCCGCCGTCCGCCCACACGCGGCCTTCGCCGAGGCCGCGATACGTCTTGTACTTCGTGCGCGCGTTGCCGGGACCGGCCGGCGTGGCGATCAGCTTCTTCGACGGCGAGATGTAGAAGAGCCAGCGACGCTCGCCGACCGTGCCGACTTCGCCCGAGCCGTCCTTGTCGCGGACGACGAGACGCAGGGTCGTGAGACCTTCGTTCGCGAGCGTGACCGTCGTCTTGATGTGCTCGCCCGACTTCGTCACGTTCGTCGCCATCGACGGCATCGACATGTCGCCGTCTTCGCCCATGTACCACTCGGCGATCAGGCCCTTCTTGCCGTTTGCCCAAACGTACTCGAGATCGCTCTTGACGTCAGTCGCCCACCATTCGACGGTGAACGGCACGCCGATCGACTGCGTGCGGTTCGTCGTCAGCACCGTCGGCTCTTCGGGGAAGACGACCGGCGGCAGGTTCTGCACGTAGACCCACTGGCCCGAGTAGTCGGAGAAGTACGGCTTGCCCGCCTCCTGCCCGGCCTTCTGGATCTCGTTCGTGATCGTGGCGCTGATCTCCCAGCCGTCGTTGTAGCTGATGTCCGTGCCGTCGATCGTCTTGTAGTTGAAGAGGAGACCCGTCGTCGACTTGTAGGTCGCCGATTCCGCCGGCGTCATCGTGCCGTTCGGGATGATGATGTCGGTGTAGACGCTGTGGTCGGCGTTCGTGAACGTCGGCGTCGCGAACTCGAGGACGCCGCGGTTCGCCTCGGCGCTCGGCTTCAGCATGACGCGCACGACGAGGTCACGGTCGGCCGGTTCGTCGATCGCGATCTTGAGACCCGTCTGGCCGTCGTTGCCCGTCTCGTCCATGAGCGGACCGTACTTGCCCGTCTTGAAGCCCACCTGCTCGACGCTGATGTGCGGCTTCGTCAGGACCTTCAGACGGAAGTTGAACGTCTGCGGATTCTTGAGCTTGAGGCGGAAGAGGCCGCTCTTCCACTCGGCCTCGGTGATCGGCGACGCGAGCGCCGCCATCTCGTCCTTGTCAACCGTGATGATCTGGACGTTGTGCTCGCGGTTCGGGTTCGGGAACATCGACTCGGTGAAGCGGAGCTCCGCGACCTGCTCCGTCAGGTTCGTGATGATCGGCGACTTCGTCCACTGCTTCTTGGCGTCGTCCGTCGTCCAGCGGATGACCGTGACGACGTTCGACTTGAAGTCTTCCGCGCTCGGATCTTCCAGCACGAGGTAGAGCGGCACCGTCACGCCGCACGGAATCTCGATCGGCGCCGCGGTGTTCCACGCCGGATCGTCCTTCGCCTCGTCCCAGCTGTCGCCGACATACGCCTCGGCGACCTTCGCCGGCACGTTGTCAACCGTGATCTCAAGCGGCATCGGCGTGAACGACGTGTCGGCCGCGCCTTCCGTCAGCGCGTTCGCCGTCCGGAGGATGACGTTGAACGTCAGCACGTTCGGGATCTCCGTCGCCTTGCAGCCGTCCTTGAGCGTCATGTACCACTGCGTCTTGACCGCGGAATTCGTCGCCGAGGCCTCGATCTTGACCGGCGTCGTGAAGACCGTCGAGTCGACGTAGTTCGAGCTCGCGGCGTCAGCCGGCTGCAGGAACGCATAACGCGGCGACGAGACCGGCTCGGAAAGCGTCACCTTGACGAGCGGCTGAAGGCCTTCCGTCAGCGCCGTGCCGAGCGGCGCGCCCGCCTCGTTGACGAGCTCGGCCGACACCGTCTTCGGCGGCTTGACCGCGAACTTCACCGTCACCTCGGCCGTGCCGGTCGCCTCCGGATCGGTAACCGAGATCGTCGCCCGCGTCGCCTTGAGGCTGTAGCCCTTGACGGGCACCTTGAACTTCGCGCCCTCCGTGAAGCAGATGTTCGTCGCCGCCATCGGGTCGCCGTCGTCGAAGCGCACCTCGACCGCAAAGCCCGTCTTGCTGTTCAGGTCGCGGTAGCAGTCCATGACCTGCACCGGCACCTCGAAGCCCGCGTACGGGACGATGCCCATGTCGGTCTCGTCCGCCGGCGAGACGACCGTCGGCGCATGCTCGTTGCCGATGTAGAGCGTCGCCGCGTCGCCGATCTCATAGTGGGTCGCCGTCGGGAAGACCGGCGTGATCGTGATGCCGGAGCTCACCGTGTTCGCATCGCCGCCAAGCGGATAGAGAAAGACCTCGATCGGCGTCGTCTGATTGGCCGTGAACGTGAGATTCGTGTACGTGTCGGCCGTCGGCGAGAACGCCGCGCCGTTCTGACGGACGGCGACGTTGAGGTTCGTCACCGGATCGCACGCCGCCAGACCCGCGTTCGTGATCTTGAGCTGGACGGTAACCGCGGCATTCGTCGGCTCGGTCAGGTGCACGTAAATCGGCTCCGCGTCTTCGGCCAGCGTCGCCTTGCCCTTCATCGACGTCTTGACGCTCTTCACCTTGTTGGCCGTGGGATCGGAAGCGCTGAAGCTCACCTCAACCGACGGTTTCGGCGGTTCGACGCACTGAACCTTCTTCTCGAGATAGTTGACGATGTTGTCGTCCGCCCCGTTCTTGACATAGCCCATCGTCGTGGAGAGGACGATGTCGTCGGTCTCGCCCTGCGCCAAACCGAGGAGATCCACGGAATATTCAGAAACACCAGGAACAAGCTTGATTTCCTTCACATAACGCTCGACACCCGTATCAACCAGCTTCTTGATCGCGCCTTCGCCGGCGAGACGGACACCCACTTCCTGCTTCGACCAGAGGTAGATGGTCGCGGCCTTGTCGGCGTCGGTGATCGTACCGATCGTGTTGATCTTGGCGATGAGGTGTGTCCCCTGCTTGACCTTACGCCAGTAAGCCGCGTTCTCGTCGGGCCGCTCGAACTCGATCGACTGGATGCGGAAGTCGGCACCGGCCAGCGAATAGTCGGGCGTGAGCGGACGCGAACCGATCTGGCTCCACTCGCCGCGCACCGCATTGCACCAAGTGTCGGACGCGAACCAGAAATTCGCCTCGCGCGCCGTGCCGTCGCTGCCCTTGCCCATCAGCTTCCACGCAAAGACGCCTGGCAACTTTTCAACGCCATCGAAATCGATCATCGACGACGTCGAGGACGGATCAATGGCCTTATGTGTCGTGGCGTCGGCCAGGTAGACGGGCAGCGCGATTTCGCCGGGACCGACCTGATACTCGCAGACGAGGTCGGTGTACGGGTTCGCCGTGACGTCACCGCCCACCATCGGGTAAACGAAGTCGACGATCTTCGCCTGGCGGTACTGGCCCGAGACAATGATGCCGATCTTCGGCGGATTGAGCGCCATCTCGACCTCGGCGGATCCCGGCACCATATGCTGCGGCTCCCACGCGGTCGGATGCATCGGATCATCGCCGTCACCCGCCAGCAGACGAATGGTAAAGCGGATCGTCTCGCCGGCCTGGTAGGTATTCGCCTCGCCCGACGGCGAGTCCGGCTTGATCCAGTAGATGTCACCGCCGTCTGCCGCGAACGCGACGGACACGATGGACGTGAAGGCAAAGGCCGCAAGGGCCAGGAGGTGCTTCTTCATGTTCTTAACCTTTGTCATACCAAACCTTATTTTGAAATCGTCTTACGGGACATGCGCTCGCCGATCAGCTTGTGCGCGGAGGAAAGATTGTCTTCATACGCAACGTTCGCGTCTTCCATGCGCTTCACGAGCGAAACCCACGCGGGGTTCTTCTCGAGCTCGGCCTTGACCGTCGCATCATCGGCCCCGGGCAGCTTCGCCTTCGCGTCGGCGACCATCTGCTCCATCTCGGCAATCAGCTTCTCGCGCGCCGACACAATCGTCGCGCGCGACGCCATGACCTTCTCCTTCGCCGCCGCGTACGCCGGGTCTTTCATGTACACCGAAGCCGGCTCGGCCTTGGCCTGCGGCTCTTCTTCCTTCGTGCAGCCGCACGCCAAAAACAACACCACCGCCAGCGTCGGCAGCGCACAACGCATGATGTGTTTCACCATGTTTTCACCCAAATATTTACAATGCATAAAGAACTTTTATCGACATGCCAAGAGGACAAGGGATAGTCTACCCCTAGTCCAACATACGCATTATACAACATTTGGGGTGAACGTGGCAAGCGGTATATACACTTTTTTACAAGTTGTAAACAGGGTGTTTACCGTACCGCGGTGCGTCCTCGCCCGCGGCGTCTCCAAGCCAAAGGGCGCGGCACCTTCGGCGCCCGAGATTTTCTCAACGCGCTCCGCCTCGCGGCGAAACGCTCTCGGCTGTTACCGGTTGCTGTTACCGGTAACGTGCCAACGCCGCGGGCGAGACGCACTGCGGTACGGGGCTTGGAGGTGCCGCGGGCGAGACGCACCGCGGTACGGGGCTTGCGCGGACGGTAACAGCCGTAAGGCGCTCGGCCCTCAAGGACGAGCGCCGACAGACTATCGCGGACGCGCCAAGCGCGTCGCGCCCGCTTCCCCGTACCGCGGTGCGTCCTCGCCCGCGGCGTCTCCAAGCCAAAGGACGCGGCACCTTCGGCGCCCGAGATTTTCTCAACGCGCTCCGCCTCGCGGCGAAACGCTCTCGGCTGTTACCGGTTGCTGTTACCGTACGCTGTTACCGGTAACGTGCCAACGCCGCGGGCGAGACGCACCGCGGTACGGGGCTTGCGCGGACGGTAACAGCCGTAAGGCGCTCGGCCCTCAAGGACGAGCGCCGACAGACTATCGCGGACGCGCCAAGCGCGTCGCGCCCGCTTCCCCGTACCGCGGTGCGTCCTCGCCCGCGGCGTCTCCAAGCCAAAGGACGCCAACGCCGCGGGCGAGACGCACCGCGGTACGGAGAATTTGATATACTCCTTACTACCTTATGAACGACACCCCCGCCCCCCTTCTTCCGCGATCCTCCTTTCCAGATCTGAAGCTCGCCACGGTAACCGTCTCCCATGGCGCTTATCTGCCGATGTGGGAAGCGAATGGCGCGATCTACCACATCTCGCTTCATCTCGCAGACTCCGTTCCTCAAGACCAGCTACTCGCCTGGAAGGAAGAGCGAGCACGAATCGACGCGCGTCTGAAGGATACGATGAATCCTCCGTTGGCAACCGAGCGCGAAATCCTGATCGACGAGATGCGCGCGGTTTACAACGAACGTGTCGAGGAGTTTTTGAACGCCGGCTGCGGCAGTTGTCTTCTCGCTGACGCACGCGTGGCTGAAGCCGTTCGCGAGACACTCGTCTACGCCAACGGCAAGCGCTTTGCCTTGCATGCGTATGCCATCATGCCAAATCATCTTCATGTCATCGTCGGCGGCTTCGGCGCCGCCGGTCAGGTCCGGAAGCAAATCGAGGACTGGAAAAGCATCAGCGCCCATCGCATCAACAAACTCCTCCACCGCGAAGGATCCGTCTGGCGCCGCGATGAGTATACGCATATCATCCGCTCCCGCGAAGAATACGCAGACCAACTGAGCTACGTCTGGCACAATCCCGACGCAGCCGGCCTCACCACCGGCTTCCTCCGAGAAAAGTTCGTCTAACCCAACTCCGCACCACGCGCGTCGCGCCCGCTCCCCCATACCGCGGTGCGTCCTCGCCCGCGGCGCCTCCAAGCCAAAGGGCGCGAGCGCGTCCCGCGCTCCGCGATACCTCGACGCGCTCCGCCTCGCGGCGAAACGCTCCGCCGCTGTTACCGTAAGCTGTTACCGTAACCCTGCCAACGCCGCGGGCGAGACGCACCGCGGTACGGAGCTGCGCAGCCACTAAGCGTTTCGCCGAAGGACGGAACGCGCAAAACCATCGCGGGGGCCAGCGGCCCCGCGCCCGCTTTCTGTTACCCGCCGCGGGCGAGACGCACCGCGGTACGGATCAGTATGTCGAGTCGGGCTTGAGGGCTTCGACTGTCGTCGGCACCATCCGTTCATCGATGGCCCAGCTGTAGAAGACCGGCTTGCCGCGATACTTGTCCCAGCCGCTCGTCGGACTGCCCGGGCCGCCGTCAAACGGATCCCAGACGTCGACGACCGCCTCGTTCGTGCCGTCGGCGAAGCTCGCCGAGCGATTCGCCTTGTGGCTGTCGGGCAGGAAGAAGAACCACCTCAGCGGCACGAAGGCCGTCCGTTCGGTCGCACTCTTCAGGAGGCATCCCGTCATCTTGAAGCTCGCCGAATCCCACTGGCCGCTGCCGCTCGTCTTGTAGTCGTAACTCGTGAGACCCGGTTCGACGCAACGGATCACATACGGCGCATACGTCGCGTGGTCGACGAGGTTCGTCATGTACATCCTCAACTTCAGCTGGATGTTCTTCGGCTCCGCGACCGTGACTTCGCCCCACTCGTTCGTGCCCACGATGCCGGGATCGACCGCCAGGGACATCGCCCGCGACATCAACATCGGCTTGTCGATCAGCTTCGGCGCTTCGCTCACGCCCGCGACAAACCACCAGTTCGAGCCGACCGTCGGATCCATGTCGAGCCAGTACATGTCGCGCAGCGAGAGATCGTCGATCTTCGCGCCGCCGAGCGTGTGGTATTCGCTGAGGCTGATCTCGCCCGGACGCTCAAAGCCCTCGCCCCACCAGTTGACGCCGCGCTCGAGCCAGTCCATGACCGCCGGCGTGTACTTGTCGTTGGGATCGAGGCCGTACTTCGTGACAAGATCGTCCCACGGCTTCGCCGACGCGACGACCGTCAGGTTGTTCGAACAGCTCGCGCCAAGCGTGAGGGTGTAGGTCTTCCGGCCCGTGAGCGCGTCCTTCGCCACCGTCGCGCCGTCCTTCACCGAGACCTTGTTCGCGAGAACGTCCGCAAGCTCGTACCACGTGTCGACCGTATAGAAGATGTTCGTGCCCGGTCCGCCCTTCTGCGTCGTCACGCGCACGGAATCGACCGTGTCGACCGCGTCACCGAACGTCTGCACGATGTGGCCGCCCTCGAGGCGCGCCGTGATGACGATCATCGCGCCGTTCGGTAGGATCGCCCAGTCCTCCGGCACGAGCTGGCCTTCGTTGCACCAGCCCGGCGTCTGGTGCATGACGTTGTTCCAGTCGTTCGACGTCGCGCCGATGCCGCGGAAGACGCCGAGCGAACGTCCCTCGAGACCCATGACGAGATCGTTGTCGTACTCGTCGCCGACCGGATAGTAATGGCCCTGGCCCGCGGCGTCGCGCTCGAGCTTCGCGATAAGGTTCGAAACCGAGAACAGGTCGGCGTAACGGCCGTCGCGATAGTTGTTGTGACCTTCCAGCACGATCTCCTGCTCGACGACGCGCGAGGGTCTCACGAGACGGAGCGCGATCGGCTTCTTCTGGTCCAGGAGACCGCCGCCGTTGTCGAAGTTCGCCCACGTCGCGTCGATCTCGACCTTCTTGCCGTCGGGCCTGTACTCGTTCGCCCACGTACCGGTGCGCTCCGTCATGGGACTCTGCACCGCGAGGAACGTATAGTCGTTCGTCACATTCGAGTTCTTGCGGTCGACGACACCGTTCTCGCCGAAGATGCAGAGGGTGTTCGTCACCTGCGAGAAATTGACGTACTCGAGCCGCCAGCCCGTCAGCGGCTGGCTGTCCGGCACGGCGAGTTCGATGTACTGGTTGTTCTCGGCCGGCCACGTGTTGTCCGTGGTCTTGCCGTCGAAGACGTTGACCTCGTTGATCCACACGCGGTCCGGCGAAATCGAATCGAGAATCGTGAACGGCGTGAACGTCACGTCCGGCGTGTTGTAGTCCACGGGATCGTACCACTCCGGACGCTGCCACTCGGCCTTCGAGAGCCAGTTCGTGTGCACGTCGCCCGTCTTGTCGTAGTAGACGACCGAGGCCGTGTACTGGCAGACCGCGTACTCGACGTCGGAGACCTCGTCGACGATCGCCGACGGCGCCTTCGCGAAGCTGCCGCGGAAGACCATCGTCTCGCCTTCCGCGAGCGCCAGCTCCGCCGTCTTCGCGACCGTCGCCCCCGTCGTCCGCCAGTTGGCCATGCCCCACGGACGACGATCCGCGTACCAGTGGAAGAAGACGCGCGGCTCGCGTCCCGGCGTGTCGAGGTCGAGCTCGTCGGGAAGCTGCTTCGCCTCGATCTCGGCCTGCAGCGTCCAGTTCTCGCCGAGAAGCGGCTGCTCGTCGCAGTTCGGCTTGTTCGTCAGCTCGTCGACCGCCGGCGACTTCTCGTTGCCGTCCAGGTTCGTCCTCACCGGATACGCATAGCGGAATCCGACGAGCGGATACACCGCCTCGCTGACGACGACCTCCTCGATCAACACGCGCACCGGCGACGGACCTTCGGTCGGCTTCTCGCCGCGCACGCTCGCCTCGACGCCCTCGACGCCCGAGACGCCGAGACGGAACGCCTTGTAGTGCGACGACGGCGACCGGAAGTGGTACGTCTCGTAGTACGCGTTGGAGACGACGAAGTGCGCGAGCTCCTCCCACTCCGTGTCGGGAATGTTGGGATCGCCCGACTGGGCGCCGTAGAGCCGCACTTCCGCGCGCTGGACGTCGTTGCCCGAATCCGCGCCGAAGCACCGCGCCTTGAACGTCACCTCGCCGACGAGCGCGTCCGCAAACGTCGGCGTCTGCACGAACGGCATGTGCTGCTTAAAGAGGTCGCTCTCGTCCGCCTTCGTGCCGGCCGTCGTCGAATAGTTGAGCGCAAGCGAAAGGCCGCGACCGCCCTTGTCGTTCGTGGCATCGCCGTCCGAGAGGATCATGCGCGAGCCGTCGTCCCAGACCGGCTGCAGCCCGTCGTCGTTGACCGTCCTGAGGTTCCAGCCCCACCAGCTCGCGAGATCGAGCTCGGGCTCGTCGCGGCAGAATACGCTCGTGATGTCGATCGAGCCGAAGTTGTTCACGTCCGTCTCGTCCTGTACCGCGTCAACGACCTTCGGGTCCATCACCAGACGCATCAGGCCCTTCACGCCGTGGAGACCGAGATAGACATTGCGCGAACCCGCCGCGCGATCGGTCGCAGCCGCAAAGCTGATGTTCGTCACCGTCGTCCAAAGGTCCGAATCCGCCCCCGCGAACGTCTCGTTGCGAATCGTGCCCGCAACATTGTTCGTCGCGATCTGCACCAGGAGTTCCACGTTCGCCGTCGCGTTCTCATAGTTGAACGAGATCATGCCAAGACCCAGTCCACGGCCGCCGTTGCCGTCCATGAGCGGCGAGCGGATCGAGCACGGTGTGCCCGGCTTCGTCCGCCGCGCCGAGAGTTGCACCGCGTGATTCGTCACCCAGCCCGACGTGAAGACGAAGTTCGTGCGATAGCCGTAACCGTCGTCGTAGTCGTACTCCGCGTCCCAGTCGCCGAATTCCGCGCCGCGCCACTGCGTCAGCTTGACGTCGTCGACGACGATGTCGTTGCGCGAATCCTCCAGCGTCCCGCCGTGCACGAGACGATACGTCGCGTTGTCGACGCGGCGCAACGTCACCGTCTGCACCGCGTTGCCGAACAGGAAGCCCGAAACATCAAGCTCCTTCACCGTCTCCCACAGGCCCGTGCCGGCCGCCTTGCGCTGCACGAGAAGCTTCTGCGCCACCGCATACGCCTGAAGGCCCCAGCGCTCCGCCTCGGTCTGATCGGGCGTGTCGAGTTCGGCCATGCGCCCGTCTTCCAGCACCCACTCGCCGTTTTCGATCGGCTTCTGCTCTAGTTCCGGATCATCTGCCGGGAACCTGACCGCCGCGTCGCTCACGCTCGAGCCCTTGTTGGTGGTATTGCCGAGCCACGGCGTCGCCTGCGACCACTTGCGCGGCGAGACGAAGACCGCGTTACAGTTCGCCGCCGCGAGACCGTATGTGCCGCAGGTGAGCTTGCCGGGCTGATCGTCCCAGTAGGTGAGCGTCCGGAAGCCGACCGCCTGGTCACTCTCGTTCACTTCCGTGCCGGCCTTCGAGTGGCCCGTGCTGAGACCGGCCTGGATCTTCATCGTCGCGTTCGCCCCCTCCATCACGCGCTCGGCCGTGATGTACGCGAGCGGATAGCGCGCGGGCGTGCCGAGGTTCGTGTTCTCGCGCCATTCGCGGAACATGTCCTCGACGACGTTGCGCGTCTCGCTCGCAAGCAGCGTCGCCTTCAGGTTGCCGTTCGCAGAGCTCCACTTGTAGAGCGCGATCTCGGCATTGCTCTGATTGACGCGCGTCACGCGGAATTCATAGCAGCCGATCATCGGCCGGTAGCACGCGACGAGCGAGACCTGTCCCGCGCCGTCGAAATCAAACGTCGGGTCGAGGTCCTTGACATGGTCGCACATCGCGAACTGCGTCGCGAAGGTGTAGTTCGTCATCGAGAGCTTGCCGTCGGCATCGCGGTAGGCGATGTCGCGGAACTCGACGGTCTGCGCGAGGCGCGCCTTGAACGAGATCGCGTCAATGCCGCGCGGATCGGCCGGGGCCTTGCCGCCCGGATACTCGAGAAAGCCCTTGCCCTGGCCTTCCATCTGATAGGCACCGCTCGCGCCGTTGACCTTGTACTGCTGGTTGACGAACATGCCGGGACCGACGATCCATCCGTTCGGCGTGTCGCGCGAACTGAAGTACACGAACGGATTCCACCGCGAGAAGTCGCCCGTACCGTCGGTGAATGGCTCACACCAGACCTTGTCGTTCGTCTCGGGCGTGTCGGCCCAGGTCGCGAAGTCCTGCTGATAGTCGCGCATCTTCGACGAGACGCCCGACTTCTTGTCGTCCTCCGTCGAGTTGCCGACGAAGTGCGCGTCACGGTGCGCGTCGTTCCAGCGGTTGAAGTCCTGATAGTCGGCGTGGGCGACCGCAAGCGACCGCGTGCGCTCGTCGATCTGGAACTTGAGATAGCCCGTCTTCGCATCGATCGTCAGCGCCGTCCAGTCGTTCGTCGTCGCCTCCGTCAGCGTGAGCGACGCCGGGAACTCCCGGATGCCGCGCGTGACGCGCCAGCAGTTGGTGACGAGCGTCGCGTCGGCGTCCGCGCCCGTCGGCTCGACCGCGTCGAAGCGCACGCTGAGCCCGGCGGGAATCGCATTCGTCGTCTTGAGGTAGCCGCGCCAGATGCCCTCTTCGGCAACCTCGAACCGCACCGCCTCGAGCGCATTCGATTCGGCCGAGCGAACCTGCATCGTGATCGATTCGAGCGCACAGGCTGCGGGACGCAGACGGAAGAACCAGTCCGTTCCCCGGCTCGGCAGCGCCTTCGCGTTGAAGTGATTCACAACCGTCTCGATCTCTTCCGAATACGGCACGCCGAGTCCCGTGCCCGAATAGTCGACATACCCGTAGAACGGCGCCGACAGCTTCGCCTCGTACCAGAACTCGACATCACCCTCGCGCACCGGCAGGTCGAGCGGCTGGATCGACTTGAGGCCATGCTGCGGATCAAGGTACGTCTCCTTCCATGCGTCGATCTGCTGATCCAGATAACGCCAGCGGTAATGGAGCGTCGCCTCCGAGACGAACGTCTCGGGCTTCACGTCCTTCTTCCCGTCGTTGACGTGCGCCACGACCTGCGCCCGTCCATGGACATCGGACGCCCCCGCCGTCGGGAACGGCACCGTCGTCGCGAACTCCTGACCGAGCACCTGCTTTGCGTGCTTCGTCGGATCATAGAAGCCCGTCGGGGCAAGCTCGGCGCTCATCGGCGGGAACGAGACGATGATATTGTCGAGGACGATCAGGCCACCTTCGTCTTCCGTGATCTGTGAGTGCGGAATGAATGTCTCGCGGCGGATGCGGAAGCGCATCGGCTTCATCGTGTTCATCGGCACGACGACGCGGTAGAAGTTGCCAACCGTACCACCATGGCTCACGGCCAGCGCGAAGACGTTCGTCTCGACGACCTGCTTCTCAAAATCGCCCGTGCCGTCCGCCGTGTCGCGCTTGAAGAGAATCACCTGCGGCACCGGCTTCCACTGTGCCTCGGGGAGATGTGCGTACCAGACGTCGCCCGCGTCGCAGTTCGCGTCAGTCGGCACCTTCCCCTCGTCCGTCGCCTCGGCGTATTCGACCGCGAGACGATACGCCGACGTCTCGTCGGTCTTGTCGCTCGTCCACCCGTTGACGGCATCGAAGTAGATCGTGCCGACGCCATTCGTAAAGCACGACGACGTCACCGACGGCCCAGCAATGTTCTGCATCACGATGCGGCCGGCATGCGAACGAACGCTAACCGTCAACGAACGGCTGTTGTAACGGTAGGCTGTCGAAGACTTCCATGGTAAATAACATTGCCCCTCCACCAATTCGTCACTATCTCTCGCTGGGAAGGTGTTGCCATGCCGGCAACCCTGCAAATGCCAGAGACGCAGACCGTCCTTCTTCCAAAGAACACTATTCGTACCGTTTTCAAGATGGAAGGCCGTTGACCCAGGGGGCGTCGAATCCATAAACTCCCAATAAGTAACCTGCGTATTTGATTTATCCTTGACACCCTGACGGTCAATCGGACAAGCCTTGTTCGCATCGCGGTTCATGAGGAGTACGCGACCCGAGTCGCCGTTCGTGCCGCCGATATTGGAATAGGGCTGATGCTTGACGGCGCGCAACTCGATCGTGTGGCGAATCGGCGCGTAGCCAGTCGTCGGTTCGGCCATCGTGAACTCGGCGACATAGAGACCGGCCGTCGAGATGTTGCTCGGATCGGTGAACGTGTTCGTACGGTCGGTGACGTCGTAAATGACATACGTGACGTTGCCCGCGCGCAGCTCACCGGGATCGACGGCGAACGGCTCGTGATCGTCGATATCCCAATTCGTCGGCGTAATCGACGGCACACGCACCCAGTCGTTGACGAGCTCACCTCCGCGGTCCACAAGTCCAAAGGACACGTACGTCGGATCTCTCATCGACTGGTATTCGGCCGACAGGAAGTCCGCCGACCGCGGCGCCTTGGAAATGCGGAATTCGTCGAAATAACCGATGAAGGGCTGCCAGCCGACGTCGCCCGTGAACGAGCCGAACGAAATCTTCAGGTCATTGTCGGTCGCCGCGCTGATCGTGCCGTTCACCGTCGCCGTCTTCCCGTTGTTGCCGCCGAAGACCGTGAGTGCGGTATTGTCGTACGTGTACGAGAAATACGTCCAGCCGGCATTCCCGGGATTCGTCGCGCCGTCGATTGTTGCCGTAACATCGCCATTGCCAGAACCCTTACCGTAGAGCGAAACCGTGAGGTACGAGTTCAGCTGGAAGTACCAGCCCGTCGTATCGCCAATGGCCGTCTTGCGCGCGACAAGCGTCAGCTGCTGGTTGTTCTGCGGATTGTCCGTCGACTGACGATTGTACCAGCCCGACACGGTAAATCGACCATTCAGCTGCAACGCGTCGCTTCCCTTCACCTCGAATCGCGGCCCCTTCGGGTAAGGCCCGTCGATCGTCTGACGCGCGTTGCCCACGACGCCCGGCACGCTGATCATCTTGTCCTTGAGTGCCGCCGTCGCATGGTACGATACCGGCTCGGCGTCATAGCCGTTGCCTGTCGCATCGTGCGCGACGGTCGTCGCCGCATGCGCCGCATCGATCATCTCGCCGAAGTGCCAGACGCCGATGTAGTCATCCCACACCGCCGCGGCATTCGGGCCAGCAGTCGTCTGGCCGTCCTGGAGATTCCACCACATCTCGATCGTCGTCGTCGCCGTGAGCGAAGGCACCTTGACCCAGATCACCGACTCGCCGTTCGGATCCCAGCACTCGATGTCATAGTCGAGGATGTCGTCGCCGCAGATGAACGCAAGCTCGGTGCCGTCGGCTCCCGCGCGGGCGTACGAGAAGCCCGCGGGCTTGTTCTCGCTCACGCGGATCGGCAACGGGAAGTTGACGAGCGCCTCGCCGCCCGTATAGCCCGACGGCGTGATGTCGACGTGATCGGTGAAGACGTTCATCGGGTTGTCCCAGATGGCAAACGAGATCTTCTTGTCGGCTCCGAGCCAGTTGGGCGCTTCCGCCACCGTTGCCCGCACCCACCACGTGCCGGCCGTCTCGGGCGGTGTCGGCGACCAGTCCTCTTCCGCCGCCGTCTCGCTCGCCGCGTAGCGGATGACCGGCGTACCCCACGTCGCCTCCGCCACAGGCGCATGTTTCGTCGCGCCTTCCTTCCAGCCGACGATCGTCAGCTTCGTGATCGCATTCGGCGCCTTCGCGATCGACCAGTCGACCGTCCAGAGGTTGTCGTGGCCTTCACCCGCCCAGACGTAGTTCAGAAGTCCTTCCGCGTTGTCGAGCTTGATCGTGAACGAATAGTCACGCGCCGCCGTACTTGAAATCTTGCCTTCGTGCAGGCTCATGTGCTCGCCCAGCGTCAGCACGGCCTGTTCTTCGCCCGTGTACACCAAATCCGTTGCGACCGTCGGCTTCGTCACTTCCACGGGCGCGATCGTCCAGGCGAGCGTCAGCGGAGCCGTCTTCGCGGCGGCTTCCGTCTCGCCCTTCCAGACGTAGCGGATCTCGTCCGCCAGATTGTTGAGTGTCGCCGTGATCGCATAGCTGGCGGCGTTCGTCGCCGTCAGATCGCCGCTGAGGGTGTAGCCGGCCTGCGCCGTCGCGCCCGGGTTCTTCAGCGTGCCGTCATAGACGAAGTTCGCTGTCGTGAGCGTCGGCTTTACGACCTCGACCGGCACGATCGACCAGGTGATCGTGCGCGGTTCCGTGCCGCCGTTGTCGCGCCAGGTGAGGTCCTCACCCGGCTTCACGACATACGAATAGTTACCGGGTTTCGTCGCCGCCGTCTCGCCGCTCACAACCGCATAAGCAATCGACGACGTGTCGAGCGCTGTCTGCTCAAAGCCCGTCCACGTGAGTGCCACCGACTCCGGCGCATCGACCATCGTCTCCAGCACATTCACGAGGCGCACAATGACGACGCCATCCGCACCCGAACCGGCCTTTGTACCCTTGCCGCTGCCGCCACCGCCTGAACCCGTGTTCGCCGCACCGGCGACACCATCGGCCGCCGCACTGCCGCCCGTGCCGCCGTCGCTGCACCCGCCTGCTCCACCGGCACCCGAGTTGCCCGTCTTGCCGCCACCGCCACCGCCGGCATACGCCGTCGGCGAACCGCTGATATCCGTTTCGATGGAGCTGCCGCCAACACCACCCGGAGTCGCGCACTTGCCGCCGGCCGATCCGGCGCCACCGCCGCCCGCGCCACCCGTGATCGTGCTAGTGCCTTTCGTGCCGCCGTCATTACCTTGTTCGGGATCGCCCTTGCCGGGATTATTGCCCTTTGTCGCACCGCCGCCCGAACCGCCGTCCGCGCCATTCGATGCCGCGCCGCCGCCGCCACCGCCGAGAGCGACATAGCCATTGTTCGGCAACTGGCCAACCAGCGACGACGGCTGTCCATTCTCGCCCGGAAAATTGTCGCTGTTATCTTCGGCCGCCGCGCCGCCTGCGCCAACCGTAATCGTGTACTCTTCGGAGGGCAAGGTGATCTTCTCCTCGTCTTCCCACAGGATGACGCCGCCCGCGCCACCGCCACCCGCGCCCTGCTTGACACCTGTCATCACCGTGCCGCCCGCGCCGCCGCCGCCGACCACGAGGATCTCAGCCTGGACCTTGAGCGAAGGATCGATTGTCAACTTGCCGGGCGTCGTCACGTTCGTGTACTTGAGGATGAGCTCGCCGTTCTTGTACGAAGATGCCGCGCCCGAAAACGTGATGAGGCCGCGATCGACGAATTCCTTGACATTCGCCGGAACGGGCACCGTCACCGTATAGCGAATGATGACAACGCCCGCGCTACCCGCCGCGCCGACCGAGCCATTCTTGCCGCCACCGCCACCCGAGCCCGAATTCGTGCGGCCAGAAGTCGGCGCCTCCGTCGAGGTCTGGCCGTTGCCGCCGACGCCGTCCGAGCCGCCGACGCCAGCTTCCGCAGACACGCCCCACGACGAATCGAGACGTGCCGCACCGCCACCTGCCGCATAGATCTCGGTTGTGCCCGAGATGTCATACGGAAGGCCGGCGCCGCCGTCACCACCCTTGTCATTCGCTGCCGCCTGGCCCGCGCCACCCGCGCCGCCACCGCCGCCACCGCGATCCGAACCGACTCCGAGGCCGCCGACATTGCCGAAGCCGCCAGACTCCGAGCTTGGCTGGGTCGCCGCGCCCGCGCCCGCCGTACCACCCGAACCACCGCCGGAACCACCCGCGCTGCCCGCGAGGCCATTCGGATCCGACCAGCCGCCACCACCGCCACCGCCAAGCGCGGTGTAGGTTGTCGAGCCGATCGTGAGTGTGGAATTTTCGCCAAAGCTGCCGCGACGCGTTTCACTGCTCGAGCTTCCCGAACCGCCCGCACCGCCGTTACCGACGGTGATCGCCGCGGATCCCACGACCGCGTTCAGATTCTCCTTGTAGACGAGGCCGCCGGCGCCGCCGCCGGCGCCGCAGTCGAAGCCACCACCACCGCCGCCGCCAACGATGAGCGCACGCAACGACGCAGCTTTGATCTTATGATCGCTGGGAATCGTGAGCGAGCCGCTGCTGCCGACCGATGTGAAGATATGAATGAGATCGACCGTACCATCGCCGTTGTCGATCTGGCGAACGATATCGCCGCCCGTCGCGCCGCCGAGAGCTGCGGCCGCGTCAGAGGAAATGACATCAAAGCCTTCGCCGAACGCCGGGAGGATAATACCAACCGCGCTCAGCAACGCGAACATCGTTGCGAGATGCTTTTTCATGGTTCTAGCCTTTCTCAATCGGCCTCAAAATCTCTTTTCGTGTGCCCTTTTAAATTCTGATTTCAAATTGAGAAACAAGCCCCGCAAGATGCGAGGGCATAGTTTACCCAATCATAGTCATTTCGAATTATATCATAAATTGATGATAGGATGATGAAATTTTCCGAATTGCAAAAGGGTTGCGGGGAGGACTTTCGACGCAAAACGAAAGACTTTGGCCGTAGGACTTTGGACGCAACGACTTTGGAATAACAAATCACCCCAAAGTCCTGCGCGGGCGCGGTGTGTCCTCGCCCGAACAGCAACGTACCGCGGTGCGTCCTCGCCCGAACAGCAACGTACCGCGGTGCGTCCTCGCCCGCGGCGCATCCCAGCCGCCAAGCGGCTCGGCTCTCAAGGACGAGCCGCACAAAAGTATCGCGGACGCGCAGCGTCGCGTCGACATCAACAATAGTAGCTAATCAATCCAAAAAAGCCAAGCCACTTAGCTTCAACATCTGTCACACGAGCTTCTATAAGTCGCATAAGCTTGCGCAACACGACTGGTTCGATACATGAATTATTGTTAGCCAGCAAACACTTATGCGCTTTCGTGATCCAGACTTTTGTCGCATCCTTCTTTGGAGAACCTTCTGAAATATGCACATGTATCGGCTCTAGAGGGCGACCCTCATCGGCCCAGAAGTAGACCCAATATGATCCTGCCTTAAAAACCTGAGGCATTGAGGAGACCTCCTGTTTCTGCAAACTCGAGAATCAAATGGGCGGTCGATTCAACGATCTCTTGATACCGTTTTATCTCTGTCTCGGAGAATCCAGAATTATCCCGCCATTCATACCGCGGCAAGAAGCACGATACAGTATGAAAACCGTCCTTTTCGTCTGGTTTCTCGATGTAGACTTGAACCGTCATATCCGGTCTAAGCTCAGAATGAACAATCTCTGTTTCATCCGGTAAAGTCATAAAGGGATACATCATATCTCACGACCTCCTTTCGGGGGTATTATAACACACTCCATCCTACAAAACAATAGCCACCGACATAGCGGGGTTAAATCGCTTGATGTCACGTTTGATCTCGTAGAAGTCAATCGTCTCGTTCAGTTCGTCCTCGCAGACAAGGTCGATCTCCTCTTCGCCTTTTCTGTTCCACCACGCTCCCATCTTCGTATACGTCGTCTCCTCGGCAAACTTCCAGTAGAAGAAGCGTTCAAGCGCATACCCGCTGAACACATCGAAGTCCCTCGCCGCAATCTGACGAACTGGCGGGTGATCGGCAAATGCAAGTAGAGTCCCTTGCCGTCATCCAGAGCTTCGCGCAACAGCGTTGTCTTTCCGACACGCCGCCGACCTGTCAGGACCGTCATTTGCGCTTGCTTGCCCGATCTCGCGCGAAGCTTGCGCAACAACTCGACTTCACTCTCCCGACCCATGAATTCCATGACAAGACTTCTCCTGGACTTGAATTATAAACACAGTGGTTTTCAAAACACTTATTTTTATCTTTCCGTATGATACCACGCCGCCCTTTCGGCCGTCAACGGGCAGAGCGGGCGCGAGCGCGTCGCGTCGATGTCATATAATAGACGCGCGTTTATTTCTCATAATGCCCACGGCATCCAATAATGCAAATCGTGTCGTCCGCTGTGATTGAATAAACAAGGCGATTCTTCTCATCGATTCTCCGAGACCAAAACCCCTGTAAATCACCCCGCAACGGTTCCGGCTTACCTATACCTGTAGCGACACCGTTTCTTTCAATGTCGCGAACCAAGTCATTGACCTTCTTTAAGGTCTTCTTATCTTGACCTTGCCAATAAAGGTAATCGTCCCAACCTTGCTCTGTCCAGGTCTTTCGCATTCCGATCAACCCTCTATCAGTTCATGCTCGGTCACCTGACCGGCACGTGCCGCTTCAGCAGATGCTCGTAAGACTCGAAGATTCGACTCGCTAAAAAACGGGTCTGCTGCCAGTTCAAAGGGTATCTTTCGATCTCGAACAACACGTTTAACAAAAATATTCAGCGCCGCATTGACGCTCAGGCCAATCTCGGAACAAACTTGTTCAAAAAGCATCTTGATATCGGGTTCTGCTCGCATAGTGATAGCAACTGCCATAACAACTTCATCCTTTCTATATTTGACATCAATATGATATCATTATGTATCATCCTTGTCAATGCGACTGGCTGCTCCATCGGGCGCGAGCGCGTGTCGCGTCGACTTCACCGTACCTAAACCGTTAACTCACACATCTATGCCGCTCGGGAAACGATATCTACTCCTTCGGCGTAAATGACATCAGCGCAGATATCAACCATTTCGTATGGATCTCTCGTACGCGCGATATCAAAGCATAACACGCCATCGTACACCAACATCGAAGACTCAAATACCTGCTGATCAGCCAGGGGTGCAAACACACCGCCAAGCTCTATTGCTTGCGTAACATCATACCGCTTCACGGCACCATTCGTAAAATAACAGTCGACCTTCTTGTCTCCCGCCAGTGCCGCCATGTAAATCTGCGGGACATATTCCTCAGACATCATTTGCCTCCCTTCCAATTTGGCGGCGGAATCTTTACGATGCCACCCGGCTTTAATCGATTTTTCCAACTGCGCAAAAGAATCGTCTTGTTGTGTTCGCACCACGCCAACAAAGTTACGGCTTGTCGCTTCGGCAATGCTCCTTTTGTGATTTCCATCAAAGAGAGATCCACAAAGACATCCTTACCCTGATACTTCACATGGAGATGAGTTGGCTCATGGTCCAACTCATTCATACGAACTTTCATGCCATCAAACTCACTAATCAACGGACTCATCCCCTGCCTCCTTCTAACCATATTATATCACACACATCCGTAAACGAGCAACCAGCGGGCGCGAGCGCGTCCCGCTCCGCGATACCTTTACGCGTTCCGTCCTCCCCGAGTTTGCCAGTTGAGTAGTCGGTGCGCCTTGCTTTTATGCTGACTAATCCG